>NZ_CBFHJT010000050.1:2993-4274 GCF_965656025.1 Polaribacter sp. | reverse complement strand
GAAAATACAACAACTGAAAACACTAATATTGGTTTAGTGGGTTATATATGTGATGAAGGCGTATTGAGAAATCAGGGTAGAGTTGGTGCTAAAAAAGGACCAAAAATTGTTAGAAACAAATTAGCAAAACTACCTACTCATTTCACCAATAAGAAAGTAACAGATTTTGGTGATATTATTTGTATTGATAATCATTTAGAAGACTGTCAAAAGGGTTTTTCTAAAATAATCGGTAAACTAATATCAGAAAATATTTTACCGATAGCCATTGGTGGTGGACATGATATTGCTTATGCCAATTTTAATGGAATTAAATTAGGACTAAAAAAAACCTCGAAAAAGAAAATTGGTATAATTAATTTTGATGCGCATTTCGATCTAAGAACTGTGGAAACACAATCAAATTCAGGAACTCCTTTTAATCAAATATTATCAGAAAATAAAGACGTAAGTTATTTTGCAATTGGCATTCAACAACAATCTAACACCAAAGAATTATTTAAAATTGCCCAAGAAAAAGAAGTTTCTTTTGTTAGTAATTTTGAGTGTGAAACATTAGATAACAATTTAAAAAACAAATTAAATTTATTTATTGATGAAGTAGATTATTTATATGTAACCATAGATTTAGACGGTTTTTCGTCTGCTTTTGCACCTGGTGTAAGTGCTCCTTCTCCTTTGGGTTTTCACCCCATCTTTGTATATCAAGCTTTAGAGTTTATTTTTAACAGTAAAAAAGTAATATCCTGTGATATTGCAGAACTAAATCCAAATTTTGATATTGATAACCAAACTGCAAATTTAGCGGCAAGATTGGTAGATTTTATCATTTTAAATGCATAAAAAAACCTTTTAGAAATAAATTCTAAAAGGTTTTTTACTATATTTTTTTGTTGTACTATTTCATCTTTTGAAGATTTGCAACTTCTAAATTAGTAAGTGCTCTCCATCTACCTCTAGGTAGGTTTTTCTTTGTTAATTCAGCAAAAATAACGCGATCTAACTTGTTTACTTTATAGCCAACATGTTCAAATATTTTACGTACAATTCTGTTTCTACCAGAGTGTATTTCTATACCAACTTCACTTTTTGGCTGCCCATCTACATAAGAAATTGCATCAATAAACACTTTTCTACCCTCTATAATTACATCTCCACGTAATTTTTCTAAGTCTTTTAAATCTAGTTTTCTATCTAAAGAAGCATGGTACAGTTTACGTACATTGTGTTTTGGATGTGTCAATTTTTTAGCCAAATCTCCATCATTAGTAAACAACAACA
>NZ_CBFHJT010000050.1:0-2894 GCF_965656025.1 Polaribacter sp. | reverse complement strand
GTTTCTAGAGACTGATTTCCATAAATAAAAGCCTACAAAAATCAATATAAATAATGCAAAATAAAAATAATACCTCATGTAGCTTAAACCTGGATAGCTAAACAAAATTGCTATCGGAAAAACAGTGAATACAAGTAACAAAATAGAAAGTTGCTTGGTTTTTTTTTCGCCATAAACTACAGGGAATGTTCTGTAATTATTGGCGATGGCGCCTTTTATATTTTGTAAATCTTTAATAAACTCACGTACCATAATGACCAAAAATAAAAAACTTGCATGCACAAAAATTATTTTAGAAAAATTACCAAAATAGACAAAAACTGCAAAAAAAGGCAATACTGTTAAAATTGTAGCAGAAATTACACCAATTAAAGGATACTTTTTTAGTTTGTGAGAATAAAACCAAATGGCAAAAATATAGACCGCAAAAAACAAGGCTGCCCTCCACGAAATTAAAATACCAAAACAGAAACCAATAAAATTTAGTAAAAAATAAAGCTTTAATTTGGTTTCTTGTTTTACATAATTGTCTAACCCCGTTTTTACAGGCCTGTTTATTTTATCTACTTTAACATCGTAAAAATTATTAATAATATAGCCACCTGCAATTACAAAAACGCAGGCTAATACTAAAAAAAGTAAATGCGCATCAAAAACTACATCTCTTAAAGATTTAGTTGGCGAAAAAATAAAAATTGCGGCTAAGTATTGTGCTGCTACTAATACCAAAATATTGTAACCCCTTACAGCAGAAAATAAACTAAAAAATTTAAGTGTTAATTGCTTTAGTTTTAAAGAGCCCATAAAATAATTTAAAATCTATAAACTAATTCTAGCTTATAATCTTTTAAACTTTTTTGTGCTTTTGCATAATCTTCAGTAAAACCTAAAATATAACCTCCACCACCAGAACCACAAAGTTTTAAGTAGTAATCGTTGGTTGTAATTCCATTTTCCCAAACTTTATGAAAAGCAGTTGGTATCATTGGTTTAAAGTTCTTTAAAACTATTTTAGATAAAGATTTTACGTTGCCAAATAAAGATTTTACATTTCCATGTAAAAAATCGTCTATACAAGCATCTGTAGTCGTCGCAAATTCTTCGCTAATCATTTTTCTAAAACCTTCGTTTTTCATCTTATTCATAAAGATGTTTACCATAGGTGCAGTTTCTCCTATTTGTTCTGAATCTAATAAAAATACTGCGCCTTTACCTTCTTTTTGTGATGGAATTCCTGCAGGCTCTATATTTTCTTTAGAATTAATTAAAATTGGTAAACTTAAATAACTATTTAAAGGATCTAAACCAGAACTATTGCCATGAAAAAATGATTCCATTAAGGAAAAAACCTTTTTTAAATTCAGCAATTTATCTCTTGTTAAATTTTCTAAAACCGTAATTTTATCAGTTGCATATTTATCATAAATAGAAGCTACTAAAGCACCAGAACTTCCTACACCATAACCTTGCGGAATAGAAGAATCGAAATACATACCTTCATCAATATCTCTTTTAAAATCCTTTAGATTAAAGGAAACTAAATCGGTTTCTAATGTTGCCAAATAAGTATAAAAACGCTGTAAACTTTCGTTAGAAATTTTAACTTTACCAGTAAGTTTAGTAGATGTTTTTAAAGCACCTCTGTATGCGTTAAATGGAATTGCTAAACCTTTAGAATCTTTTATAATTCCATATTCTCCAAAAAGAAGAATTTTAGCATAAAATAATGGTCCTTTCATTTTTTCTTTAAATAGTATTACAAAAATACAAATTATAATCTTAATGGAAACTTAAATAAATTTAGTTGTTTTTGTAGTAGGTTTTCCAAACACCTACTTTTTCGCCTTTTTTAAACCTTCCTTTTTGTTTTATTTTTCCGTTTTTATAGTACGTTTTCCACATACCATCTTTCAGGCCTTCTTTGTATTTACCCGTAGTTTTTAAATCACCAGAACTGTAATATTCCGAAAATTTACCATCTGGTTTTCCATTCACATAAAAAACTTCCTTTACTTTTTTACCAGTTATATAATAATCTATTACCCATTTTTTTTCTTGTGTAGATTTAGTTAAGGGTCTATAATAAACTGCTTTTTGTTTTGTAGTGATATTCCAATTAGCATCAAAATATATATTTTCTTGTGCAATCGTTTTAGCGCTATAAAAAGCACAAATAAAAAAACCGATTGCCACTATATACTTCATAAAAAAATATTAATTGTTGGGTTTTAAACTTGTTTTGCACCTAACCCAACATGATCGTAAATATACTGTTTTTTCTGACAATACACAGATAACTCACTATGTATAAATTGATTAACACTTTCTTTTTCAGAAAACGGGTACAATACGTGTACATTGGCACCTGCATCTAATGTAAAACAAATATGGCTGTTATTTTTTTGTCGATATTCCCATATTTTATTGATGATTTCTAAGGTGTTTGGTTTCATCAAAATAAAGTAGGGGTTACTAGTTAACATCATTGCATGAAGTGTTAATGCTTCACTTTCTACTAAACTTACAAATTCCTTAATGTCTCCATTTTGCAAGATTTTATATAATTTACCTAAATTTTCATTGGCTTGTGTAAATCGATTTTCTGCAAAAGGATGATTTTGCATTAAATTATGACCTAAAGTACTAGAAACTTGTTTTTCACCTTTATCTACCAATAAAATTGTATCTTGATAATCTTGGAAAACCGAATGCACCTTGTGAGGAAATTTTACCCCAAATAAATCAGAACTTCCTTCGATCTCTGGGTGATCTCCCCAAACAACTAAAGGCCCCTCTATACTTCTACTTGCGCTACCAGACCCTAATCTTGCTAAAAAAGACGCTTTTTTATTGATAAACTCTTCAGACAAACCCTTATGTAATTTACTTTCTAA
>NZ_CBFHJT010000049.1:16074-23090 GCF_965656025.1 Polaribacter sp. | reverse complement strand
TATTAAAAGAGGCTAAAATCGATTCAAGTTTAATGGAAAGTTTAGGCTCTAGTATGAAAAACTTTCAAAACGCAGCAGAAGGTTTATCTGCAGCATCAGAATCTGTTGCATCTACCAATAAATACAACGAAGAAATGTCTAAAGCTGCTTTACAAATGGAGTCTTTAAACAATTTGTATAAAATTCAAGTTGAAAATTCTGGAAAACAAGCAGCATTAAACACAGCTATGGTAGAAAATTCAGAAAAATTAAAAGAACAAATGGATGCTTTGGCAAAAAACATGTCTTCGTTAAACGGAGTTTATGGTGGTATGCTTTCTGCAATGTCAACAAAATAATAATTAGTTAAAACTAATGTATAACAACTTAAAAACTAATTAGAATGGCAGGAGGAAAAATGTCCGCAAGACAAAAAATGATTAACTTAATGTATCTGGTATTTATTGCAATGTTAGCATTAAATATGAGTAAAGAAGTTTTATCTGCTTTTGGTTTTATGAACGAAGAGATTGTGATTAGCAACACAGCAACAACAAAAAAGAATACCCTAAGTTATGAAGGTTTGGCTTTAAAAGCAGAAGATCAACCAGAAAAATTTAGATCTTTAAACGAAAAAGCAAAACAAATAAAAACGGCTTCATCTAGTTTCTATTCTTATTTGGCAGATTTAAAATCAAAAATGACTGCTGGCATAGAAGATACAAAAGATTATGAAACAATGGATAAGACTGATTTTTTAGATGCTTATTTCTTTCAAGGAGATAATTATACAAAAGAAGGTCAAGAGTTTGTTGATAAAATTGAAAATTATCGTGAAACTGTTATTACAACTTTAGGTTCAGATTTTAAAGCTTTAAATGAAAGAACTAAATTTAGGTTTAATACAACGTCAGATAATAATCAAGATTGGTTAGATAGAAGATATAAAGGATTTCCTTTGATTGCGTCTTTGACGAATATAACTCAGTTACAAGCAAATGTAAAAAATACTGAAAGCGATGTTTTAACTTCTCTTTTAGGAGGTCAGTTAGAAGCGGATAGTAAATTAACAACAAATAACTATAAAGGAATTGTTTCTTTAAATAAAACAGCATATTTTGCTGGTGAAAAAGTTACAGGTCAAGTAGTTTTAGGAAGATACGATTCTAATTTAGTACCAAATAAAGTTACTCTAAATGGTAAAGATATTACCAATAGTGTAGAAAATGGACAGGTATTGTTAGATATACCCGCAGGAAATGTTGGTGAAAAAACCATAAAAGGAGAAATTACTTTCATGCAAGACGGTAAACCAGCTGTTATCCCTTTTGAAAGTAAATATTCAGTTATTGCAGAGCCAAGTAGTGCAGTTGTTTCTGCCGATAAGATGAACGTAGTTTATAGAGGTGTACAAAACCCTATTTCTATATCATTACCAGGTGTAAGCGGTAACAATTTAAAAGTTTCTGCAACAGGTGGTAGATTAACTGGTTCCGGCAGTAAATATAGTTTTAGTGCAGGTTCAGGTAATACAGCTAATATAAATGTAAGTGCTAAACTTAGTAGTGGTAAAACTGTAAATTCTAAAGCAACTTTTAGAATTAAAGACATACCTGCTGCAATGGGTAGTGCAAGAGGACAATTTGGTGTTGTACAAATGCCAAAAAGTAGTTTAGCAAACACACCAATTGGTGCAGGCTTGCCAGATTTTGTTTTCGATTTAAAATTACAAGTTAAAAGCTTTAAAGTTAAAGTGCCAGGTCAAGTAACAGTATTAGTAACTGGTACAAAATTTAATGCACAAGCAAAAAAAGCATTGTCTAAAGCAAGAAGAGGAGATGTTGTAACCATTTTTGATATCAAAGCATCAATTGTAGGAAACTCTACTTATCAACTTAAAAAAGTTATACCAGTAAGTATAGAGATTACAAACTAGAAAAACAAAAACATAGTTATGATAAAAAATTGTATATACATATGTATAGCCCTTTTTACTACAAATTTGGTAAATGCGCAAGCAAATTTACTAAATGCAAAATCTGTAGATCAAATTGGGGTTAAAAGCGAACAACAATTAGCGGCTGATAATGATGGCCCAATTCCTTATGGTTATGTAGATGACAGAGATGTATTATGGTCTAAAGTTGTGTGGGAGTTTATCGATTTAAATCAAAAAATAAACTTACCCTACTATTTTCCAATAGATACTACGAATATTTCTTCTGATAGAAGATCTTTGTTTGATACCCTAATAAAAGGAATCAAAAAAGGTAAAATCAAAGAAGCTTATTCAGATTCTTTCTTTACCTCTAAAATTACACAAAACGAAATAGATCAACGTTTGGTAAATATTAGAGAGGAAAATGGGTATACAGATACTTTTAGAATTCAAACACAGGATGTTGCTGGTTATATGATAAAAGGAATGTGGTATTTTGATAAACGTCAAGGAGAATTAAAATATAGATTGCTAGCATTAGCGCCAATGAGTAAAGATGTACAAACTCTAGGGGTTCAAGAAATTGAAGACGAAGAGTTGTACGAATTATTTTGGATATTCTTTCCATCTGCAAGAGAAATTTTACATGATACAAAGGTATTTAATCCAAAAAATGCATCGCATCCAATTTCATTTGACCATTTATTAAATGCTAGAAGATTTAGCTCTGTAATTGTTAGAGAAGAAAATATTTATGGTAATAGAGCCATAGAAGATTACGTAAGAGGGAATTCTTTATTTCAGTTGTTAGAGGCTAATAAAATTAAAGAAGATATTAGAAACAGAGAAATAGATATGTGGAATTATTAGTAAAACTCATTTTTGTATTTAAAGCAAATTTATACGTTGAACTAATGCTGCGGAAAAGCAGAATCTTCTTAAATATTTACAATAAATAAATAAAAGCGTTCTAACCTAGAGCGCTTTTTTCCGTTTTAAAAAGTATTTTTGTGCTATGAAAGTAGATTATATAATTGTGGGTTTGGGTTTAGCAGGTTTAGCTTTTGTAGAAGAGTTAATCAACGCAAATAAAACGTTTATGGTTTTCGAGGACCACTCACAAACATCTTCTTTAGTGGCTGGTGGCGTTTACAATCCTGTAATTTTAAAAAGATTTTCGCCTGTTTGGAACGCTAAAGAACAATTACAAGTTGCTATGCCCTTTTATCAAAAATTAGAGGAAAAGCTACATATAAAAGTGGATGAAAAAATTTTGATAAAAAAGGCTTTTAAATCTATAGAGGATCAAAATAATTGGTTTGCTGCTTTTGATAAACCTAAAGTAGCACCATTTTTAGAAACTACTTTAGATAGCGCAAAATATAACGGAGTTATAGCCGATTTTTATTTTGGAAATGTAAAAGAAGCAGGTTGGGTAGACACAAAAAAATTAATAGAAACCTATAGAGATTATCTAAAAACCCGTCATTCAATTCGTTTTGATAAATTTATACATAAAGATATAATTTTTAAAGAAAGTTGTATGCAATATCAAGACATAGAAGTTAATCGAATACTTTTTGCAGAGGGTTTTGGTGTAAAACAAAACCCTTATTTTAATCATTTGCCATTAGAAGAGGTTAAAGGAGAAACCATTACTATTTATTCGCCAGAATTAACTATAAATTTCTTATTAAAATCTACCTTATTTGTATTACCATTAGGGAATAATTATTACAAAGTTGGAGCAACGTTTAATCATAAAGACAAAACATCTTTACCTTCTAAAGAGGGTAGAGAAGAGTTGGTTGCCAAATTAAAAAAAGTAATTTCTGTGCCTTATAAAATTACAACACAAACAGCAGGTATTAGACCTGCTGTAAAAGACCGAAGGCCTTTGGTAGGTGTGCACTCTAAACATACAAAATTAGCTATTTTAAACGGTTTAGGTACACGTGGTGTAATGATTGCACCTACTGTTGCAAAGAATTTATTTTTACACTTAGAACAAGGTAAAGAATTAGACAAAGAAATAGACATAAAAAGATTTATGCCTTAATTTTTTCTTTTATTTTTTTTCTATTTTTATTAATGTAATAATAGGTTCTACTTTTACTATTAGCTCTTTTTCTTTGCTGATAAAACTCTACTTTATCAACCATGGTTTCAATTCTTTTTAAAATTATTTTCTTTAAAAAACATAACATAAAAGTTTAATTGTTGATATACAATTCAAAAATGCAAATAAAAATGAGATAGATTGTAGGTAGATATACCCTAATTAAACAAATGTTTGTTTTTTAAGGTCCAAGATAAAAGAGCACCTGTTTCATGCGGTAAATCTAATTTTAATATGATTTTACTACGGTGTTTTTCTACAGTTCTTGGAGAAATAAATAGTAAATGACCAATTTCTTTGTTCGTTTTATGTTGTGCAACTAGTTTTAAAATTCGTTTTTCAGAAAGTGTAAGTTCTTTTAAAATGGTATTATTTTCTTCGGTAAAACCAATTAGTTGTTTTATTTCTTTACTAAAATAAGGTATGTTTCTACTAACATTTTCTATACAAGTTTCTATTTCATCTAAAGCAAACTCTTTTAAAATATATCCAAAAACCCCATATTTTTTGGCTTGTAAATACAAGTCTATTTCTTTGTGAAGCGTAATTAAAATTATTTTGGTAGAAATCTTATTTTTCTTACAATTTTTTGCAATTTCTATACCAGTCTGTAAAGGCATTTCTACATCAAGTATAGCAATATCTGGCTGGTTTTTTATAATAAAATTTAGAGCTTCTTGTCCGTTTGTAGCTTTACCAATTACATCAAACTTTTTTTCGATTAAAAGATCTTCTAAACCTTTTAAAAGGATTGGATGATCATCTGCAATAAATAGTTTTAAAGAACTCATTATACAGGAAATTGAATTGTAAAAGTAGTTCCTTCATATTTAATAGAGTCTATTTTTAAGGTGCCTTCTAAAAATTTAACTCTTTCTTTTATGGTTTTTAAACCTAAACTTTTAAAGTCATTATATTTTTCAGAAAAATCAAAGCCAATACCATTGTCTTTAATAGATAACATCACATTTGTATCATTTTTAATTAAAGTTATTTTTGCAGATTCTGCTTTGGCATGTTTTATAACATTAGATAAACACTCTTGTACAATTCTAAAAATATTTACTTCTTTGGTTTGATTAAATACATTTTTAATATCATCAATATCACCAAAAATAAAGGTGTTTTGGTAGCTTTCGTCTAATTGAGAAATTAGATTTTCTAATGCTCTAGAAATACCAATATCTTCTAACTGAAAAGGATGTAAAACTCTAGAAATACTTCTCATTTCTTCAATGGCGTTGTTAACCAATTCTTTAGTTTTATCATCACTTTTTAAAGAAATTTTATTTTTTATTAGCAATAAACTTTGCCCTAAACTATCGTGTAAATCTTTAGAAATACGTTTGCGTTCTTCCTCTTGAGATAGCAATAGTTTTTGGGAATATTCTTCTTGCAATTTGGTTTTTCTATTCGCAGCTTGTTTATTTCTATATAAATAAAAGATTAAAAAAAGTAAAGCAGCACCAATACTACCAAATATAATCAGACGTTGTTTGGCTTCATTTTCTTTAGCCAATAAAACAATGTCTGCTTTTTGTTTGTTAATTTCCTTTTCTTTTTGCTCGGTTTCATAAAGCGTTTGATAGTAAGTTAATGCATTTGTTTTTTTAACACTATAAATTGAGTCTTTTAATTGGTTAGATTTCTCTAAATAATTTATAGCTTTACGATGGTTTCCTCTTTTTTGCTCAATCTTAAATAGCAGTTTATTTAGTTTAATAATATTTTCTATACTGTTTGCTTTTTTAAATTGCTTTAAAAGGTTATTACTACTTGTATATGCTTCATTGTAATATCCTTTTTCAAATAAATAAACAGCCTTAGCGAATTTAAAATAGCTGTAATCTAAAGTTTCTTTATCAACATTTTTAACTATTTCTGCTGCTTTGTCTAAATATTTTTTTGCTTTGTCCACATCTTTGTCGGCATAAAATCGTACAATTCCTGCATATAGTTGTGCGCTTAAATCAAATTCATTTTTATTATTTTTGTTATAATAAATTGCTTTTAATAAAGCCTCTTCTTGTTTTTTTGTTTGGTTTAGCTTGCCATAATTGGTTGCTAGATTAAAATAATCTACTACTAAATTATTGTAATATTTAACAGCAAGTTTTTCGTTAATTAATTTTTCACCTTCTTCTATTGTTTTTTTGGTAAAACCATTAATTCCATAAACACTAATAATTTCAGACTTTGTATAAAAAACATAATCATTGTCTCCCAAGTTTTTATAATAAACTGCTGCTAAATTATAATCATCTATAGCTTTTTTATAGTTACCTAGCTCATAATTTGCCATACCTTTAAAATAGATTGCATCTGCTTTATGGATAGAATCTTTATTTTTGAAATTACTTATAGCTAATTCATAATATTTTTTGGCGCTATTAAAGTCTTTACCATTAAAATAACCTCCGCCTTTTTTTAAATACAAACCACCAATTAAATAAGCATTTTCAATCTTGTCTATATGTTTTTCAATTTTTTCAATTAGATTTAAAGCTTTTTCTCTTTGTCCTAGTTTTATATTGATATTGTAAAAACCTCTTATGGTAAGTTCAGCTGCTTTTTCATATTGCTTTAACTCTATTGCTAAATCAACATATTGTTCTAATCTATTTGCAAATAAATCTAAATTTTTCTGGTCTCTAACATTATATACTAAACTATCTAAAGCAGCTAATTTTAATTCTTTATTTTTAGTAGTGTCTATTATTTTTTGAAAGTAAGTTTCTTTTTTTTGAGCGTAAATACTGCAACAAAAAAGAAATAAAAAAATGCTTAGTTTTACTGTTTTCATAATAAAATAATGCAAATATAGGGGCAGTTTTACACAAATATATAGGTGTATATACTTGTTTAATACAATGTATAAAAAAATAACCAATTGGTTAAGACAAGTTCTTATTTTTTATAACTAACAAACATATTTATCCAAAGTATTCTAGACAAACGTAAATTTACTGGCGCTAACAC
>NZ_CBFHJT010000049.1:13570-15975 GCF_965656025.1 Polaribacter sp. | reverse complement strand
AAGTTCTTATTTTTTATAACTAACAAACATATTTATCCAAAGTATTCTAGACAAACGTAAATTTACTGGCGCTAACACAATTAAAGCAATAATTATTGCTGCAAAAGATTGTAGTAATGTTAAGTTAAAAACTAACGAAGAAATTAAAAAAGTAATTACAGATAAGGCTACAGTAATTCCGTAATTTACATACATGGCTCCATAAAAAAATGAAGGCTCCATCATGTATTTTAAGTTACACTTAGGGCAATTTGTATGCAATTGTGTAATTTTTGTAGGATGAAATGTAAATTTATATTTAAAAAAATCGCCCTCATGACATCTTGGGCATTTGCCATTTACTATACTATATATTTTTGTGCCTTTTTTAAACATCTGTACCTTAAAAATTATATACTTTTGCAAAGGTAAATTTTTTACAACTTTAATTAAGTAACAATCATTACATTTCATGCTAAACGTACATAATTTAACAGTTTCATTTATGGGAACTGATTTATTTTCAGGAATAACCTTTAAACTCAATAAAGGAGATAGAATTGGATTGATTGGTAAAAACGGTGCAGGAAAATCTACGTTGCTAAAAGTATTATCTCAAGATATAGAAAGCAGTGGTGGTACTATGGCTTTTGATAAAGATGTACAAATTGGTTTTTTAAGACAAGATATAGACTTTGTAGAAGGAAGAACCATTTTAGAAGAAGCCTATCAAGCTTTTGAAGAAATTAAGCAAATAGAATTACAGTTAGATGAAATTAACGAACAATTAGCTACAAGAACCGATTATGAAAGTGAAGGTTACACGCAGTTAATACACGATTTAACCGAAAAAACAGAACGTTACGAACTTTTAGGAGGTTACAATTATCAAGGGGATACAGAAAAGATTTTGCAAGGTTTAGGTTTTCAAAGAGAAGATTTTGATAAACTAACAGATACCTTTTCTGGTGGATGGAGAATGCGAATAGAATTGGCAAAATTATTATTACAAAATAATGATATTTTACTATTAGATGAGCCCACAAACCACTTAGATATCGAATCTATTATTTGGTTAGAAAATTTTTTAAAATCTTATGCAGGTGCCATTGTATTGGTTTCTCACGATAAAATGTTTTTAGATAATGTAACCAACAGAACCATAGAAATTTCTTTAGGACAAATTTACGATTACAAAAAACCGTATTCAGAATTTCTATTATTAAGAGGAGAAATTAAAGAAAAACAATTACAAGCACAAAAAAATCAAGAAAAAGAAATAAAACAAAAGCAGCAGTTAATAGATAAATTTAAAGCAAAAGCAAGTAAAGCATCTATGGCGCAATCTTTAATGAAACAACTTGATAAAGTAGAGTTAATTGAAGTAGACCAAGATGATAACCAAGCCATGAATGTGCGTTTTGCAGTTTCTAAAGAACCTGGCAAAATTATTGTAGAGGCAGAAAATCTATCTAAAAGTTATGGAGATAAACATGTTTTAGAAGACGTAGATTTATTGATAGAAAGAAACAGTAAAATTGCTTTTGTTGGCCAAAATGGACAAGGAAAATCAACTTTGGCAAAAATGATGGTGGGTGAAATTCCGTTTGAAGGTCATTTAAAACTAGGGCATAATGTACAAATTGGGTATTTTGCTCAAAATCAATCAGAACATTTACCACCAGAAAAAACAGTGTTAGAAATCATGGAAGATGCTGCTACAGACAGCAACAGAATGCGTGTAAGAGACATGCTAGGTTCTTTTTTATTTGGTGGAGATGCAGTAGATAAAAAAGCAAAAGTACTTTCTGGAGGAGAACGTAATAGATTGGCATTATGTAAATTATTATTACAACCTTTTAATGTTTTAATAATGGATGAGCCCACAAACCACTTAGACATTGCCTCTAAAACTGTTTTAAAAGAAGCCTTAAATAATTTTGATGGTACTTTAATTGTGGTTTCTCACGATAGAGAGTTTTTACAAGGATTAACCACAACTGTTTATGGTTTTAAAGATAAAGAGATAAAAGAATATTTAGGTGATATTGATTATTTCTTGGAGCAACACAAAATGGAAAGTTTGCGAGATGCAGAAAAGAAAACTGTTGTAAAAGTAGCCAAAGACACTTCTAAAAAAGACGCAAATCAATTATCTAGAGAGCAAGAAAAAGCGTTAAAAAAACTGAACAACAAACTCTCTAATATAGAAACAGAAATTGCCGATTTAGAAACAGAAATTGAAAAGATAGATTTAGAACTAGCAGAAAATTATGATGAAGTTTCCTCTAGACCTAACTTTTTTGAAAAATACAAAGCTAAAAAAGCAAAAGTAGACGCTTTAATGGAAGAATGGGAACAATTAGAAGGAGAAATTTCTAGGTTTTCTTAATAATATATTTGGATTAGCTAACTCAATACGAATA
>NZ_CBFHJT010000049.1:0-13471 GCF_965656025.1 Polaribacter sp. | reverse complement strand
CTTATTCATATTTGTAATAAACGCAGTAATTATATTATTGGCAGATAAATTAGTAGATGGTTTTGCAGTTTCAGGCTTTTGGGCAGCATTATTTTTTAGTATTTTATTGTCCATTTTTAGGTCAGCACTATTTTCTTTACTCAAAGAAGATAAAAAATAACTCAATTAATAAAATTATCACTGAAATAGAACCACTTAAACATTTGTGCAATCAATTAAAAAGCGTAATTTTGCACTCGATTTTTTAAAGAATAAGAGCATAAAGAAATGAATATTACCAAAGAAAACATAGATGCGTTAAACGCAGTTGTAAAAGTTGATATTGTTGTAGAAGACTATCAAGAAAAAGTAGCCAAAGTATTAACAGATTATCGTAAAAAAGCAGACATACCAGGTTTTAGAAAAGGCCATGTACCAATGGGTATGGTTAAAAAACAATATGGTAAATCTGTATTGGTAGAAGAAGTAAATAAACTTTTACAAGATTCTTTAAACAAATTTATAACAGAGGAAAAATTAGATATTTTAGGAAATCCTTTACCAAGAGTACAAGAAGATTTTAACTGGGATGCAGACAACTTTTCTTTTGAATTCGAACTAGGTTTAGTGCCAGAATTCGATGTAGATTTAAAACCAAAAAAGAAGGTAACAGCTTATAATATTATAGCTACAGAAGATCTTTTAGACGAAGAAGTTAAAAATATACAAACACGTTATGGTAAAATGAGCGCTATAGAAGAAGCTACAGAACATGCCAACGTAACAGGTACATTTGTTAACGAAGAAAAAGAAATCAATAAAAAATCTACCTTTTTAGTAAACGATTTAAAAGGTAAAAAGAACGAGAAAAAACTTATAGGTGCTAAAGTTGGTGATGTAATTGAGTTAGAAACTAAGAAATTATTTGAAGACGAAAATAAATTAGTTCACATTTTAGGCGTTTCAGAAGAAGACGCAAAAGATTTAGATATTAAAGTAACGTTTACGGTAGAAGAAATTACTAAAACAGATCCAGCAGATTTAGACCAAGAATTGTTCGATAAATTATTTCCTGACGGAAGCGTAAAAACTGCTACAGAATTAAGAGACAAAATTAAAGAAGACGCAGAAAAACAATTTGAACAACAAGGAGATCAATATTTGTTAAATGCAATAACAGAACATTTAGTAGAAAATACCAAGTTTGATTTACCAGCAGAATTTTTACAAAAATGGTTGGCTACTGCCGGAGAAAAAGAATTAACTGCAGAAGAAGCAAAAGAAGAATTCGATAAATCTGAAAAAGGATTACGTTATCAATTGATTGAAGGAAAAATCATGAAAGATAACGATATCAAAATAGATTATGCAGAATTAGTAGACTATGCAAAAGGGTTTATTAGAACACAAATGGCACAGTTTGGTAATATGAATCCAGAAGAAAAAGAATTGGATGATATTGCAGGTAGAATATTACAAAACCAAGAAGAAGCTCAAAAATTACAGTCTCAATTAATCAGTCAAAAATTATTGGCTTTTTATAAAGAAAACATGAGTTTTAAATCGAAAGAACTTTCTTACGAAGACTTTATTAAAGAAGTTTACAAATAAGAGTAGCTTATTATCATTCTGTAGATATTACCTTCAGAGAAGTCGAAAGGTTGTTTCAGAATCTAAGTAAAATATAAAACCTGAATTGCAAAATTCAGGTTTTTTTAGCCACTTAAACCAAGAAAAAAATAAGAAAAATGTTCTTATCTTTACAAAACAAACAATAAAAGAATCAAGATAATGGATTACGGAAAAGAATTCGAAAAATACGCAACAAAGCACCATGGTATTAGCAGTACAAGCTACACAAAAATTACAAGTAGTTTAACACCATATATTATGGAAGAGCGCCAAATGAATATCACACAAATGGATGTTTTTTCTCGTTTAATGATGGATAGAATTATCTTTTTAGGAACAGGAATAAACGATCAAGTGGCCAATATTATACAAGCACAATTATTATTTTTAGAAAGTGTAGACGCTAATAAAGATATTTCTATTTACATCAATTCTCCAGGTGGAGGTGT
Source organism: Polaribacter sp. (assembly GCF_965656025.1). Taxonomy (GTDB): domain Bacteria; phylum Bacteroidota; class Bacteroidia; order Flavobacteriales; family Flavobacteriaceae; genus Polaribacter. The sequence goes on along the minus strand of NZ_CBFHJT010000049.1, from coordinate 11,411 downwards.
CTATGCAGGTTTAGGTATTTATGATACCATGCAATTTATAAAACCAGATGTAGCAACCATTTGTACAGGTATGGCTGCTTCTATGGGTGCTGTTTTAATGTGTGCAGGAGAAAAAGGGAAACGCTCTGCATTACCACACTCTAGAATTATGATTCATCAACCTTTAGGTGGTGCACAAGGACAAGCATCTGACATCGAAATTACAGCAAGAGAAATCTTAAAACTAAAAGACGAGTTGTATGCAATTATAGCCAATCACTCTGGACAAACTGTAGAAAAAGTGCATAATGATTCTGATAGAGATTACTGGATGAAAGCAGATGAAGCAAAAGCTTACGGAATGATTGATGAAGTATTAGCAAGAAAATAGTTGTTAGTAGTTGGTTTTTTGTTGTTGGTTTCTTACCAATATTCATAAACTACCAACCAAAAACCATTATAAATGTCAAAAGAAGAAAATTTAGAATGTTCGTTTTGCGGACGTAAAAAAGCGGAAACAGACTTGCTTATTGCAGGAATGGATGCTCATATTTGCGATAAATGTATAGAACAAGCACATGGTATTGTAGAAGAAGAAATTTCTGAAGCAAAATCAAGTAGTTTATCAAAAGATTTAACACTTAAAAAGCCTAAAGAAATTAAAGACTTTTTAGACAAATACATTATTGGTCAAACCGAAACAAAAAGAGCCATGTCTGTGGCTGTGTACAATCATTACAAAAGATTGTTACAAACAAAAGATGATGAAGACGAAGTAGAAATAGAAAAATCGAACATTGTTTTAGTAGGCGAAACAGGAACAGGTAAAACATTGGTAGCAAAAACCATTGCAAAAATGTTAAACGTACCTTTTTCTATTGTAGATGCAACCGTTTTAACGCAAGCAGGTTATGTGGGCGAAGATGTAGAAAGTATTTTAAGCAGACTCTTACAAACTGCAGATTATGATGTAGAAAAAGCCCAAAGAGGTATCGTTTTTATAGACGAAATAGATAAAATTGCCAGAAAAGGAGACAACCCATCTATCACAAGAGATGTTTCTGGAGAAGGCGTTCAACAAGCACTTTTAAAATTATTAGAAGGTACAGTTGTAAATGTGGCACCTAAAGGAGGTAGAAAACACCCAGAACAAAAATTTATAGAAGTAGATACCAAAGAAATTCTATTTATTGCAGGTGGTGCTTTTTCTGGAATCGAAAAAATTATTAGCAAGCGTTTAAATATGCAAGCAGTTGGTTTTGGAGCCTCTTTAGATGAAGACAAAGTAGATGATAAAAACCTGTTACAATACATTATACCTTCAGATTTAAAAGCATTTGGTTTAATACCAGAAATTATTGGGCGTTTACCAGTATTAAGTTTTATGAATCCTTTAGATGCACAAACACTAAGAGCCATTTTAACAGAACCAAAAAACTCCATTATTAAACAATACACAAAACTGTTTACTATGGATGATGTTGCTTTTATCATTACAGAAGAGGCCTTAAATTATATTGTAGAAAAAGCAGTAGAGTACAAGCTAGGGGCAAGAGGTTTGCGCTCTTTGTGCGAAGCTATTTTTACAGATGCCATGTTCGATTTACCAAGTTCAGAAGAAAAAGAACTCAGCGTAACCAAAGAATATGCAGAAGCAAAATTAACCAACACAACTTTGAAAAAGTTAAAGGCGGCTTCATAATTTTTTTGGCGTTTCCACGCTAAAAAGCTTGGTTAGGCTGGAGTTTATATTGAGCGCAGTCGAAAGGCACTCGCTTCACGCCCAAAAGCGTGAGATTTTAAACAATTGCTCAATCCTTAACGCGTATTACTAACTAAAAAGGGAAGTTAATAAAAGTTACTTTTAAGACCTCTCAGGTTTCTAAAACCTGTGAGGTTTTTTTAATCAACCAAACAAATAGAAAAACAAAGTTCTTATCTTTGTTTCACTTTAAAAATTATAATTTTAAATGATATCTAGAAGTACCATAGACCGTGTTTTCGAATCTGCAAGAGTAGAGGAGGTTATTGGTGAATTTGTACAACTAAAAAAAGCAGGTAGTAACTTTAAAGGTTTAAGTCCGTTTGTAGACGAAAAATCGCCCTCATTTATGGTATCACCTGTAAAACAAATCTGGAAAGATTTCTCTACAGGAAAAGGAGGTAACGCCATTTCATTTTTAATGGAGCATGAGCATTATACCTATCCAGAAGCCATAAAATGGTTGGCAAAAAAATACAATATAGAAATAGAAGAAACTGAGCAAACATCTGAAGAAAAAGCTCAGATGAACGAAAGAGAAAGTATGTTTTTGGTCTCTAAATTTGCCAAAGATTACTTTCATGAAACCATGCTAAATACCAATAAAGGAAATGCAATTGGGCTTTCTTACTTTAAAGAAAGAGGTTTTAGAGAAGATACCATTAAAACTTTTGAATTGGGGTACTGTTTAGACGAGTGGAGTGGTTTTACCGACGCAGCCTTAGCAAAAGGTTATGATATCAAATATTTAGCCTCAACAGGTTTAACCATCGTAAAAGAAAACAAACAATTCGACCGTTTTAAAGGCAGAGTAATGTTTCCTATACATTCTATGTCTGGGCGTATTCTAGGTTTTGGTGGTCGTATTTTAACAGCTGATAAAAAAGCAGCAAAATATTTAAACTCCCCAGAAAGCGATATTTACCATAAAAGTAAAATTTTATATGGTATTTATCAGGCAAAAAAAGAAATAGCAAAACAAGATAATTGTTATTTGGTAGAAGGGTATACAGATGTAATTTCTTTTCATCAATCTGGTATCGAAAATGTGGTGGCTTCTTCTGGTACAGCCTTAACATCAGACCAAATACGTTTGGTAAATAGACTTACAAAAAACATCACAGTTTTATTTGACGGAGATGCAGCTGGTATTAGAGCTTCCATACGTGGAATCGATTTAATACTAGAACAAGGTATGAATGTAAAAGTGGTGCAATTTCCAGATGGAGAAGATCCAGACAGTTTTGCCAAAGCGCATTCTACAGAAGAGTTAAAAGCACATTTAGAAAATCAATCGCAAGATTTCATCAACTTTAAAGTATCACTTTTATTACAAGATTCTAATAACGATCCTATAAAAAAAGCAGGTGTAATTAGAGATATTGTTACGAGTATTTCTAAAATACCAGATGGTATAAAAAGAGAAATTTATGTACAGGAATGTGCAAGAATTATGGAAATATCTGAGCGTGTTTTATTTAGTGAATTGGCTCAAATACTAAAAAAAGAGTTTCAAGAAAAAAGTAAAAGTTCAAATAAACAGAGTTTTAAGCCTCAACAAGACCCAAATGAGCCACCACCAGAATATTTTTTAGAACAAGAACAAGCGCAAATGGGCTTGGTAAAAGGTGGAGTTGCATCTCAAAAAATAGATCAGTTAGCTATTTTAGAAAAAGAAATTATTAGAATTTTATTGTTGTTTGGTAATGAGGTTACAGAGTTTACAGAAGAAATAGAAAATGAAGACGAAGATGGTAACATAAAAATTACTATCAGAAAATACAATAACAATGTTTCCGCAGAAATTTATGTGCATTTACAAGATGATGAAATAGAATTTACTAATACAGTTTTTCAAGAAATATATACAGAAATTATTCATCAATTAAATCAATTTGAAAAATTAGAAATAGATGCTTTGGTTAATCATCAAAATGTGGAAATTTCTAAAACGGTTACCTCTATTTTAATGGACGAAGAAAAACATCAATTAAGTAATTGGGAGAGTAAAAACATTGAGGTAAAATCTGAAATAGAAGTTTTACCAAAATTAGTGAGTGATGCTGTTTTTAATCTAAGAAGAGTATTAATTGGAAAAAAAATAGAAGAATTACTAAAAGAGTCAACAGAAAAAGAAACAATTGATTTAGAGACCATAAAAGGCTATACAGGCCTAAAAATTAGGCTTTTCGAGAAATTAAACAGAGTTGTATAACTATTATATTCTTAGATATTACCGCGAATAATTACTAACTTTTTTAATTTTTTATTTTAAATTATCATATCAATAAAAATCTACGTGATATGATTTTTTTATTATGATATTTTTTTGTTTTTGCTATATTTGTTAAATAAAACTAAGTATAAACTACTATTTATAAGAAATACTTTAAAAGGTAAATACTTAAAAAATACAAGTTCATATTTATGCTGTATGTTATTAAATTGTAAAAACAGGTATTTTCCCCTATAGCAATTTATCAAGTAAAAATAGTTTTTTTGTATATTGCACTCGCTAAAAGAAAAAAATCAATCATGAAAAGAATATTACAACTACTAAAAATCATTCAATTATTTATCCTTTTACCTTTCGAAATTTCTAAAGGTTCAAAGAAAAGAGCTTATATGAGGATAAAAAAAATGATGATTGCAGCTAATCTATTGTAAAACATCTTAAAAATTAAAAAAAAACCATCTAAATTTAGATGGTTTTTTTTATTATTTTAATGTTGCAGGAATTTCGCAAACAGGTATAGGTATCATTTTATGTTGATTAATTCTATTCAGTCTTTTGTAAATACGATACACTTCTTGCTCTCGTCCTTTAAAATCAGCAGCAGTTTTACCAGCTTCTTGCATTTTCATAGCCCATTCTAGTTCATCATAAGAAGCTCCAATTTGATCTTCATCAGTTCTACTATCTCCAAATAAACCATCAGTTGGTTGTGCTTTTTGGATAGAGTTTGGTACCTTTAAATAAGCGGCTAATTCATAAACTTCAGATTTTAATAAATCAGCAATTGGGCTAACATCTACACCTCCATCACCATATTTGGTGTAAAAGCCTACACCAAAATCTTCTACTTTGTTTCCAGTTCCTGCTACTATAGAGCTGTTTAAGCCTGCTAAATAGTACAAAGTGGTCATTCTTAATCTTGCTCTTGTATTGGCTAAAGAAAGATCTACCTTGGCAGAAGCAGATACTTCTGGTACAGAATTTTTAAAATCTTCAAAAGTAGAAGTTAAATCTACTCTCGTTTCAGACACATTTTTAAAACGCGCTTTTAGTTGTTTTATATGTTCCTCTGCTCTGCTAACTTGACTTTCTGCTTGGTGTATGGGCATTTCTACACATAATGTTGGCAACCCTGTTTCTGCACATAAAGTTGAGGTTAAGGCAGAATCTATTCCACCAGAAACACCAACTACAAAACCGTTTACTTTTGCATTTTCTGCATATGTTTTTAACCAATTTATAATATGAGTTGCTACTTTTTCTGTATTCATGTATAAACTAATTTAGTATTTTTATCGTTTTAAATTTAAAACAACAATATACGAAGTTTATGAGATTTTTTCTAATTGGTTTAGTAGTTTTATTTGGTTTTTATGCATGTAGCGATGCAAATAAACACAAAATTGATGTCTCTGATATTAAGGTAGATTTCAAAATAGAAAGATTTGATGAAGACTTTTATAATGCTACAAAGATTCAGCTTTCTAATTTAAAACAAAAATACCCTTATTTTTTTCCACCTCAAATAACAGACAGTATTTCTTTGGCCAAAATAAATAGTGAAGACGAACAAGAACTTTTTGCAGAAACTCAAAAAATATATAAGGATTTCACTCCATATAAAACACAGTTAAAAGACTTATTTAAGCATGTTAAATATTATAACCCTAAGTTTAGAGCCCCAAAAGTAATTACCATGCTTACCAATATAGATTATGATAGCAGAGTAATTTATGCTGATAGTTTATTAATTCTTTCTTTAGATGTTTATTTGGGTAAAAATCATCGTTTTTATAGTGATTATCCAAAGTATGTAAAAGAAAACAATACAAAAGAGCACCTCATAATTGATGTTGCTTCAGAGATTATAGAAAGTCAAATACCGCCTTCCAATTCAAGAACCTTTATTAATAAAATGATTTATGAAGGAAAAAAAATGTATTTATTAGATGCTTATTTACCTTTAATTTCTGATAAAGAAAAAATTGGTTACGAAGAAGAAAAATTAATTTGGGCAAAAACGAATGAAGAACAAATTTGGAGTTACTTTGTTCAAAAAAAAATACTCTTTAGTACAGATACAAAATTGAATAATCGATTTTTAGATGTAGCCCCTTTTTCTAAGTTTTATATGGAGCAAGATAATTTGTCTCCAGGTAGAATTGGAGTTTGGGTGGGTTGGCAAATTGTGCGTTCTTATATGCAGCATAATGATGTATCTTTGCAAGAATTAATAAATACAAACGAATTAGATTTATATAAAAAATCTAAATATAAGCCTAGAAAATAATGTCAGTAAAACATCATTCAGAAATTAAATTTAAAGTTGGTTTAGACGAAAATAAAGTGCCAGAAGAAATAGCTTGGTCTGCAAAAGATGGAGGCATAGATAATGAAGCCTCTAAAGCGATTATGCTATCTGTATGGGATCATAAAAAGAAAGATACTTTACGTATGGATTTATGGACCAAAGATATGCCTGTAGATGAAATGAAGCAATTTTATCACCAAACCTTAGTATCTATGGCAGATACTTTTGAGCGTGCTACAGATGACCAAAAAATGAGTGCAACAATGAGAGATTTTTGCGATTATTTTGCAGAAAAGTTAGAATTAAAAAAGTAAAATTATATCTTAATTAAGTAGCATTTAATTAATATTAATTTCAAATAAAAAAAGAGAGTATATTTTTATATACTCTCTTTTTTTATTTATGAGTTAACTAAACTCTTTATTAGTCTAAAGAACCAATTGGTTTAATCTCTACCCTTCTGTTTAATTGTCTACCACCAGCATTGTCATTAGAGAATTTAGGTCTAGACTCACCAAAACCTTTGGCTTCTAATCTTTCATTATCAATACCTTCTTTAATCATGTACTTTCTAACGGCATTTGCTCTTCTTTGAGATAAGTACAAGTTATATCTGTCACTATTTCTGTCATCTGTATGACCTTCAATAATAAACTTCACGTTAGGTACTTGTTTCATAAGTGTTACAATCTTATCAATTGTTGCAAAAGAAATAGATTTAATTCTATCGCTATTCGTATCAAAATAAATACTAGTTGCTAATAATGCAATTTGTGTATTAATATTTGAAGGATTGTTTTTTCCTGCTTCTTGTTTAGGACAACCTCTGTTTTCTACAGTTCCAGGAGTTGCAGGACATAAATCTTTACCATCCATAACACCATCTCCATCAGAATCTACATTTAACGGACACCCTTCATTAGACTCTTGTCCGTATTCTAAAGGACATTTATCTATGTGGTCTGGTATACCATCTTTATCTGAATCTACTGCTTTACCATTACCATAAACCATAACGCCTGGAGGTGTATTAGGCTCAATATCTAATTGATCCATTACACCATCTTTATCAGTGTCGATGATTTTAAATTTACCTCTACTATCTCCATTTTCATCACCCCAAATAGTAAATATTTTTCGCTTTCCTAGTTTTACTGACACACCTATACTTGAAACAAAAAAAGTTTCCCAATCTTGTTTATTAGAAATAGCAGCATCTAAATGATCTTCGTAGTTAAAGTACATACCCGTTCTTAACTCTATATCTACTCGTTTATTAATTCTTCTTTTTATACCAAATTGACCTGATAAATATATAGAACTTGCTTGGTTTTGACTATTTCTAGCAGGGTTAAAACCAAAGTCTACTAACTCTCTGTCTGGACCACCTGCTATTTTTTCAAAAAGTTGAGAGTTATATTGATGGTATCCAAGACCAAAATAACCAGATGCATGCCATTTACTTGCATTAGCTTGATATAAATTGGTGAAACTCAAAATTAAATTTAATTCGGCTCCAAATGTACTTCCCTCAAAGTATATATTATTTCTAATTACAGTATTTGGCACATATAAAATTTCATAAATATCAGAAAAGTACTGCGCTCCACCAGAAATTTGAGAGTAAGATGTTTTTAGTTCTATACCTAATAAAGGGTTAAACATTTTATCAACAAATGCATATACACCAAAATTATAAAAGTTACCAAGGTTACCTGTACCTACAGAGCGTAAATCTCCATGCATTATAAAATTACTAAAACCACCACCAACAGCCCAACTATTACTGTTGTTTAAATCTATTCTGTTTCCATAAGTAATTTCGTCTGTAGTAAATTGGCTAAATATAGATACTGAAGTAAAGCAAACTAAAAATACTATTAAAAAAATTCTCCTCATTGGGTTTTATTATTGTTTATTAATAAAATTTGGGGGAGTTATGAATCGCAAAAATATAATTTTTTTTTTTAATTATTCTTTATTTTATCAATTATATAGTTATAATCTTTTTTGTTATTTACAAAATCTAAATCAGATACATCTATAACTAATAAATTTAAATCTTTTTGAGTGTTTATAAAGTTTTTATAACCTTCTTGTATTTTTTTTAGATACTCAGACTCAATGTTTTTTTCGTAATTCCGTCCTCTCTTTTTAATATTTTCTAATAGCCTTTCTGTATTTTGATATAAGTATACGTATAAGTCTGGTTTTGTAATTTCTTTGTAAATTAGATTAAACATTTTTCTGTATAACAAATATTCGTCTTCAGATAAGGTTACTTGGGCAAATATTAACGATTTAAAAATATAATAATCTGAGACTAAAAAGTTCTTAAATAAGTCGAATTGTGCTAAATCATCGCTCAACTGTTGGTATCTATCGGCTAAAAAACTCATCTCTAAAGGAAAAGCATAACGTTCTTTATCTTTGTAAAATTTTGGTAAAAAGGGATTGTCTGCAAATCTTTCTAAAACTAATTTCGCATTATATTCTTCAGTTATCATTTTAGCTAAGGATGTTTTTCCTGCGCCAATGTTACCCTCAATAGCAATGTAATTATATTTTTCTGTAATTGGTATTGGGCGGATTAGTTTGTTTTTAATTCTTTGTATTTGAGAAGAATCATCAATATTTTGTAAACAGACACTAATTTGTTTTTTTTCTATGGGATGAAATGTATTTGATGCAATTTCTGCCAAAGGAATCATTACAAACTTGCGTTGTAACATTTTAGGATGAGGTACAATTAAATTTTTTGTAAGAATAATTTCATCATTAAATAGTAAAATGTCTATGTCTATATTTCTATTTTGATATTCTTTTGTTTCATTTCTTAATCTTCCTAAATTTTTTTCAATTTGCAAAAGGGAAGTAATTAATTGTGAAGCATTTTGGTACGTAGATACTTGTACACAAATGTTATAAAAATCATCACCTTTAAAACCCCAAGCAGGTGTTTTGTATACAGATGATATTTTTTGAACATTACCAACGATATTAGCAATAGAATTGATTGCTTTTTGTAGGTTTTCAAGTTTATTACCTTGATTTGTACCTAAAGATAAATATGTGTTGTGTTGAATTTTCATAAACCTTTTACAAAGAAAATAAAAGCATTTTATAAATAGGCAATAAACAAAAAAAATCGCTAAAATTAATTAGCGATTTTTGTAAATTATAAAAAGATACTGAAACAAGTTCAGTATTTCAGATTAATCCTCTTTTCTAGGTTCTCTTGGTTTTCTGTCATCACGTCTGTTGTCACGTCCGCGATTATCTCTACCTCTATTATTGTCTCTACCTCTATTGTTATCTCTTGGAGGTCTAGCAACATAACCTTCTGGTTTTGGTAAAAGTGCTTTTCTAGAAACTTTTTCTTTACGAGTTCTTGGATCTATACCAAAGTATTTTACATCTAAAACATCGCCCATTTTAACAACGTCTGAAACGTTGTCTGTACGTTCCCAAGCCAATTCAGAAACATGTAATAAAACTTCGTTTCCTGGAGCTTCTACATATTCTACAACTGCACCAAAATCTAACATTTTTATTACTTTAACTTCGTAAACGCTACCCACTTCTGGTTTAAATAACATCGACTCAATTCTTGCAATTACTTGCTCGATTCCTTCTGGTTTAGTACCTAAAATTTCTATAATACCTTCTTCTGTTACAGCATCTTCAGTAATTACGATGGTAGTTCCTGTTTCTTTCTGTAATTCTTGAATGTGTTTACCACCTGGACCAATAAACGCACCAATCATATCGTTAGGAATGCGTCTCGTAATCATTTTTGGAGCATGTGCTTTTACATCTTCATTAGGTGCTGCAATCGTATCTGTTAATTTCTCTAAAATATGTAAACGCCCCTCTCTTGCTTGTTTTAGTGCATTTACTAAAATATCGTAAGAAAGCCCTTTAACTTTAATATCCATTTGACATGCGGTAATACCGTCTGCTGTACCTGTTACTTTAAAGTCCATATCACCTAAATGATCTTCATCACCTAAAATATCAGATAAAACTGCGTAACGGTCTCCATCAGAAATTAAACCCATTGCAATACCAGAAACTGGTTTTTTTAACTGAACACCAGCATCCATTAATGCCATAGTACCAGAACAAACGGTTGCCATAGAAGAAGAACCATTAGACTCTAATACTTCGCTTACAACTCTTACTGTATAAGGGCAATCTGCAGGAATCATTCCTTTTAGTGCTCTTTGTGCTAAATTACCATGACCAACCTCTCTTCGAGATGTTCCTCTTATTGGACGTGCTTCACCCGTACAAAAAGGAGGGAAGTTATAGTGTAAATAGAAAGTCTCTTCACCTTCGTAAGAAGCCATGTCTATTTGGTTTGCTTCTCTAGAAGTACCTAAAGTTACCGTAGCTAATGCTTGTGTTTCGCCCCTTGTAAAAATTGATGAACCATGTGTAGATGGTAAATAATCTACCTCACACCAAATGGGTCTAATATCTGTAGTTTTACGTCCGTCTAAACGTAAACCTTCTGCTAATGTTAATTCTCTAACTGCATTTTTTTGTGCTTTGTTGAAATATTTTCCAATTAAACCACCAAAATCTGCCAATTCTTCTTCAGAGAAAGTAGCTGTAATTTCTTCTTTTACTGCTGCAAAAGCTTCAGAACGTTCTGCTTTAGAAGTACCTTGTTTAGCAATTGCATAACATTTATCATATGCTAAATCTTGTATTTTTTTTGCTAAAGCTTCATCTTCTCTTTCTGGTTCATACTCACGTGTTTCTTTTTTACCAAAAGCTTCTGCTAAACGAACTTGTGCAGCACATTGTACTTTAATAGCTTCATGTGCAAATTTAATTGCCTCTGCCATTTCTTCTTCAGAAATTTCATCCATTTCACCTTCTACCATCATTACAGAATCTGCAGAAGCACCAATCATCATATCTATGTCAGATTCTTCTAATTGTGCTCTGTTCGGGTTGATGATAAATTCTCCATTTACTCTAGCAACACGTGCTTCAGAAATTGGAGTTTCGAAAGGAATGTCTGATAATTGTATTACTGTAGATGCTGCTAAACCAGCCAATGCATCTGGCATTACATCTTCGTCATGAGACATTAATTGTATCATCACTTG
>NZ_CBFHJT010000048.1:19133-23802 GCF_965656025.1 Polaribacter sp. | reverse complement strand
AATTTTTCATCTTTTAAAAAACACAAAAACATTACTGATTTTCAAGAAAATGTGGTTTTTAAAAACACATTTTTAAAAGAAATGTTTCAAAATGCAACTCCAATATGGGAGCAACCTTTATCCATCAGTCAAATTTCTTTTGAAACCAAAAAACCAGTAGAAAACCATATCATTATGTCTGGTGATGCTGCAGGAATGATTCATCCACTGTGTGGAAATGGAATGAGTATGGCAATACAATCTGCACAAATAGCATCTAAACTGATTCTAAATTACTTGAATGATAAAATTGAATCGAGAAACCAACTTGAAAATCTTTATATTAGACAATGGAACAAGCAATTTAAGTGGCGTTTAAAAGCGGGTCATTTTATAGCAATGTTGTTTAGAAAAGACAAAATTGCATCGTTTTTATTATCAATTTTAAAGAGAATGCCATTTTTATTACCTGTAATTATTAGAAGAACACATGGCAAACCGATGGAAGTTTAACTTTTTAAAAAAGAATAATTTGAATAACCAAAGTATAAAAAGTTACTTTATTAAGCTCGAAAAAAATTATACGTCTAAAATTAATTCTTTTTCTAATTTAGATAATTTAACTTTAGATTTATTTCAAGATTTAAAAGATTTTGATTTTCAAACTTACAAAGCTAATCTTAAAATTGAGATTAATGAAAACTTAAACGAATGGTGGGTAAATCCAGAAAAAGGCATAATAAAGAGTGAAGAATTATTTGCAATACTTTTAGAGTTTGGTCATTTTTTTATGAATCAAGTGCAAGCAGAATCTTATGGAATTGGAGTTTGGAAAGATTATAAAGTACAAACAGAAAAGTTTGATATGGGTTTTGATTATGATTTTACAACAGAGTTTTATGCTTCACCAGGGATAACCTTAGATTTTTTTAACCCTTTAAGTAAGTTAGACTATAAAAATTTGCCTGAAGAATATGAAGATATTGACGATATACTAGGAATGTATGAACTTATTGAGTTATATAAAATTAAAGGATTTTTAGCAATTCATGAAGTTTTGGTGGAGATGGATTCTGAAAACCTGTTTGAAAAGTTAAATTATAAAAATAATTTTATGTTTTTGATTGATGAGCATGATTCAGGCGAAGTTTACCCTTTATTAATAAAAAATAGATAATGCCTTTTTTAGCAGACACTTCTAAAAGAACAGACAAAGAAGAGTTGATGGACGATTTTTCGATTGGCGGCGATTTATTGAGAGATACTTTAGATAAATTAGAAAATATAAATCGTTGGTTAGGTGGAAATAAAGTAACCGTAAATGGCTTAAAAATTCTCATAAAAAATCATCCAAAAGACAAAGAAATTACCATTGTAGATATTGGTTGTGGTCATGGAGATATTTTAAGAGATATTGCCAAGTTTGGAAGAAAACACAATTATAAATTTAAATTAATTGGAATTGATGCTAACCCAACTGCCATAGATTATGCAAATGAATTGTCTGTAGAATATCCAGAGTTGAGTTTTAAAACTCAAGATATTTTTTCTGAAAATTTTCAATCGCAAAAATTTGATGTAGTATTAGCTACTTTATTTTTACACCATTTTAAAGAAAAACAATTGGTTTCTTTTTTAAAAACCACCCTAAAACAAACCAAAATAGGCATTGTAGTTAACGATTTACATAGGCATAAATTAGCGTATTATTTATTTTTATTATTGTCTGTTTTTATCAGTAATAAAATGATTATTGAAGATGGATTAACCTCGGTTTTAAGAGGATTTAAACGTAAAGATTTAGAAAGTATATCAGTAAAATTAAACATAAAACCAGCGATTTCTTGGAAATGGGCTTTTCGTTATCTATGGATTTTAAAAAGAGCTGAGAAACAAAAAAATGTATGAAAGTAAAAATAACATCAGTAGCCAAACAGCTGCCTAAATATTACAAAGAAACCAAAGATATTATTCCGTTTGTAAAATTGTGGATGCAAGATCAAGAGCCTCGCTTTCAACGTAAAGTAGTCAAACTTTTTGAAGGAGCAGCTGTAGACAAACGTTACTCAATTATGGATCCAGAAGAAGTTTTTACAGCCACTTCTTTTGAAGAAAAGAACGATATTTATGCAAGAGAAGTTGTGCAATTGGCAGAAAAATCGCTAAAAAAATCCTTAGCAAAAGCTAACCTAAAAGCCACAGATTTAGATTATATAATTACTGTAAGTTGCACAGGAATTATGATTCCGTCTGTAGATGCCTATTTGATTAATTCTTTGGGTATGAAGCAAGATATTGTGCGTTTGCCAGTTACAGAAATGGGTTGTGCGGCAGGTGTTTCTGGTATTATTTATGCGAAGAATTTTCTAAAAGCAAATCCCAATAAAAGAGCCGCAGTAATTGCTGTAGAAGCACCAACAGCCACCTTTCAGTTAGACGATTTTTCAATGACCAACATTGTTTCTGCAGCTATTTTTGGTGATGGAGCCTCAGCAGTAATTTTGTCTTCTTATCAAGAAGATGAAGGCCCAACAATTGTAGATGAAGCCATGTATCATTTTTATGATGCTACAAAAATGATGGGTTTTAAACTAGTAAATACAGGTCTACAAATGATTTTAGACAAAGCAGTTCCGCAAACAATCTCAGATCATTTTCCTGCAATTATTCATCCTTTTTTAGAAAAAAACAACCTAACGATTACTGATGTAGACCACTTGATATTTCATCCTGGAGGAAAAAAAATTGTACAAACTGTAGAAGAACTATTTGGCAAATTAGGTAAGAATATAAACGATACAAAAGAGGTTTTGCGCTTATATGGTAACATGTCTAGTGCCACAGTATTATATGTTTTAGAACGTTTTATGGATAGAAATCCCAAAAAAGGAGAACGCGGAATTATGCTAAGTTTTGGTCCAGGTTTTTCTGCGCAACGTATTTTATTAGAATGGTAAAATAAAAGAAATGACATCAACAGAAATTATAAATAATCTCCCATATCAAAAACCTTTTTTCTTTGTTGATGAAATCACAGAAATTTCAGAAAATGGAGTTTCAGGAAATTACACTTTTAAAGAAAATGAATTCTTTTATAAAGGTCATTTTAAAGAAAATCCAATTACACCTGGTGTAATTTTAACAGAAACAATGGCGCAAATTGGTGTAGTTTGTTTGGGTATTTTTTTATTAAAGGATGAAATATCATCCAATAAAAAACCCAAAATTGCCTTAACATCTAACAATATAGATTTTATTTTACCAGTTTTACCCAATGAAAAAGTAACTGTTGTTTCAGAAAAAGTCTATTTTAGATTCAATAAATTAAAATGTAAAGTAAAAATGCTAAATAGTAAAAATGAGTTGGTTTGTAGAGGAGAAATATCAGGAATGATTATTACAAAATAGTATGAAAAATAGGGTCGTTATAACAGGTTTAGGAGTAGTTGCACCCAATGGAGTGGGCTTAGACGATTTTACAGAAGCTATTAAAACAGGTAAATCTGGGATTAGGTTTCATCAACATTTAAAAGACAAAGGGTTTTCTTGTTGTATTGGTGGAATTCCAGAAATCTCTGATGAGTTAAAGCAGCAATATTTATCGCCTTTACAATTAAGAGGTTTCAATTCAACTTCCATTTTATATGGAGTGATGTCTGCTGTAGACGCTTGGAAAGATGCTGGTTTTACTGTAGAAGAAAACTCACCTTTAGATTATGATACAGGATTAATTTTTGGCACAGGAACCTCAGGAATTGAAAAGTTTAGAGAAGCTATTTACAAAATAGACGACCAAAATGTAAGGCGTTTAGGTAGTACATCTGTATTGCAAACTATGGCAAGTGGTGTAACTGCTTATTTGGGTGGTATTTTAGGTTTAGGCAATCAAGTTACCACAAATTCATCAGCTTGTACAACAGGTACAGAAGCCTTGTTAATGGGTTTTGAGCGCATAAAAAACGGAAAAGCAAAACGAATGTTGGTAGGTAGTTCTAGTGATAGTAGTTTATATACTTGGGGCGGTTTTGATGCCATGAGAGTGATGACTTACAAACACAATGAAAGTCCCGAAAAAGGCTCTAGACCTATGAGTGCAACAGCATCTGGTTTTGTTCCAGGAAGTGGAGGAGGAGCAATTGTTTTAGAATCTTTAGAAAGTGCATTGGCAAGAAAAGCGACTATTTATGCCGAGGTTTTAGGAGGAAATATCAATTCTGGTGGACAAAGAAATGGAGGAACCTTAACAGCCCCAAATGCCACAGCTGTTCAAAAATGTATTACAAATGCCACTTTAGATGCAAATATAAATCCGTCTGAAATAGATGTAATTAATGGCCATTTAACAGCAACATCAAAAGATGCTTTAGAAATCGAAAATTGGACAAAAGCACTGCACAGAAAAGGAGGTAATTTTCCATTCATCAATTCTTTAAAATCGCAAGTTGGGCATTGTTTGGCTGCAGCAGGCGCTATTGAAGCTGTAGCTTCTGTGCTTCAAATAAAAGAGCAATTTGTGTTTCCAAACATCAATTGTGAGGATGTGCATCCAGAAATTTTAGCATTAATTCACAATGATAAAATTCCAACTCAAAAAATAGACACAAACATTACTATTTTAGCAAAAGCAAGTTTTGGTTTTGGTGATGTAAATGCTTGTGTTATCTTTAAGAAATATAATTAATTTATACCC
>NZ_CBFHJT010000048.1:8971-19036 GCF_965656025.1 Polaribacter sp. | reverse complement strand
CCAGAGACCTGACAGGTTTTTAAAACCTATGAGGTTGAAAATATTCAGAATAAAATGAACAAAGAAGAAATCATTCAAAAACTAACAACTATAGTAAAACCTTATGTTCAAAACGAAGAAGGTTTTAAAAACATCTCCGAAGAAACCGATTTTATCAACGATTTAGAAATAAACTCTGCGAATTTGGTAGATATTATTTTAGATGTTGAAGATGCATTCGACATTCATATTGATAACGATTCAATGGAAAAAATGTTATCTGTAAAAGCTACAGTTGCCATTATTCAAGATAAAATGAATGCTTAGAATAGGTAATGACATTGTAGATTTAAAATTAGCCAAAACACAAAGTAATTGGCAAAGACCAGGTTTTTTAGAGAAACAATTCACTCAAAAAGAACAAGAAGATATTTTAAATTCAAAAAAACCATTTGAGCAAGTTTGGTTGTTTTGGAGCATGAAAGAAGCTGCATATAAATGCCACGTTCAGCAGTTTAAAAAACGTTTTTATGCACCCAAAAAATTTGTATGTAAAATAACTTCTAACCAAAGTGGAATTGTAAATTTAGACAACAATATGTATCATGTAAAATATACATTATCAGATAAATATGTTTATTCAGTTGCAAAAGAAATCAATCATACAAAAATGATTTCAGAGTTATTTTTTGTTGATAATATTATGAATGCTACCAAAATTATTGATAAAAAAATTCAAGCCTTTTTTTCACCAGAAATTCAAATTAAAAAGAATCCATTAGGCATACCTTTTATGTATCAAAATGAAAAAATAATGCCCATAAGTCTTTCTAAAACACATCATGGAAATTTTGGTGCATTTGCTTTTATATTAAATAATGAATCTTAAAAAAGAACTTTTTACTCAATGTGAAACTTTTGTAAATAAGCGTTTACAAAATGTAGAAGAAATTATTTCTTCTAACCAAAAAGCATTGCAATCTGAAACCAAAAGTTCTGCTGGCGATAAACATGAAACAGGACGTGCGATGTTGCAATTAGAAATGGAAAAAGCGAGTCAGCAATTAGCAGGTATTTCTCAAATGAGAGAAATTTTAAACAGAATTGACCCTTTTAAAACCAGTAAAACTGCACATTTAGGTAGCATTGTTATTACCAGTAAAGCCAGCTATTTTTTAGCAATTTCTGCAGGTAAACTAACTGCGAGTAGTAAAGACTTTTTTGCGATTTCTATATCTTCTCCAATAGGTAAGTTGTTATTAGGTAAACAAGAAAAAAGTGAGTTTCTTTTTAATGGAGAAACCATTAAAATTGAAAATATTTTTTAATTTTTCCCAATAGCTTTTCGTATATGGCCAAGTTTAAATTCGTTTTGTACGAAGTAAGCGAAGTTAATTAGCGTAAAGTTTACTATCAAACAAACCAGTTAAATAAAACTTACAATTTTAATGACCATTAAAGTAACTGTATATTTGATAAACAAATAAAAGAGTACCTGCAAATATTAAATACCAATTAACGGCTTTATAAAAAGCTGGAAACTGTTTGAGTTTTCTAGAAAGTGTAATTATAAAAACAATAGGAATTAATGCCAATATTTGCCCAACTTCTACCCCTAAATTAAAACATAAAATTTTGGCTAAAAATTGTGCGTTTCCAATATCAAAAGATTGTAATCGGGTAGAGAGTCCAAAACCATGAATCAACCCAAAAAGACCTACCATGAGCAGTAAGTTTGGTGCTTTGACTTTTAATTTTTTAAATCCATTTAAATTTTCAAATCCTTTATATAAAACGCTCAATGCTATTACTGCATCTACAATGTGCTCATTTGCTGTGATACTAAAATAAGTGGCACCTATCAACGTAATACAATGTCCTACAGTAAATATTGTTATAAACTTTAGGATATCTTTAAAACTGTTTAGAAAAAAAACGACTCCAGCTAGAAAAAGCAGGTGGTCATAACCTGTGAGCATGTGTGTTGCTCCCACTCTAATATATGCCCACAAACCACCATTTAGCAATAGCTGTTGGTCTGCATTTGTTACACCATGAGCAAATGCTAAAACAGGAAAAAATAGTAATATTATTAGTATTAGTCGCTTTACACTTAAGAACATTAATCTTCTTTTTTTCTAAAGACTAAAAATAGTACACCTACAATTAATACACTACCTAAAATAAATACCCACATTGGTACACCATCTTCATGGTCATGGTCTTCTAAATGCGTGTGGTTTTCATGTGAGTGACCTACCTCAAAAGTTAAAGTTGCCCATTTAGATCGATGTGTTAATTCATCACTATCTGTAGCTCTAGTCATAAAAATAGTACGTAAATAGTAAATACCATCTTCATGTAATTTTATTGAAACCATACCTTTAGCATTGGTTCTTAATTGTTGGCCATTAGTGTGCGTATGACCATGTTCTTTATCAGTATTGGAATTTTCATGTGAATGTTTTTCTCCATTGTGTTCGTGTTCAAGAACTTTATTACTATGAGAATGTGAGTCTTTACTTTTAATATAGTCAGCAAAAATTAATTGGTTGGTTAAAGGCTTTCCTTCATGTAACAACAATATTTCTAAGGTTTCCCCAATGTGTTTTTCATAAGGATTTGCTTGCGGAACAAACTCGATAGGATAACCCAAAACCGTACTCCAATCATTGCTCTTTACAGTACCAACTTGATAAATAGCCTTTACATGCTTTTGATAATTTTCTACAGCATCTTGATTTAACAGCCCCTCATTTGTACGCATTTTTAGCATATCAAAAACGCCATCACTTTTTAGATAGCTGTTAAATTTTTTAGCAGCAAGTTTTATATTTCTAGCTTTGGTAGAAACTCCTACAACATAAGTTCCTGCATCACCTGTTTTAAAATTTAATTGTGTAATGGTACTGTCTTTGTCTTTCCAATTGGCTGAATCTATTGCAGTACGCTTACCGAGCGCAAAAATAGAAGCATCTAACATGCGATCTCTTGTTATAATATTTTCACTATTCTCAAAAGTACCATTATAAAGGCTTAGGGTAGCTTCTTTATTTGGTTCTAAAAAGTAAGTTTCCATTTTTATATACAAATCGTGACTACAAAACAAAATGAAAGCTAAAAAAAGATAAGTGGGTTTCAGAAATTTAGCTTTAAAATTTTTATTCATAACTTTTGTACTTAACTTCATAATAGGATGTTGAAAATTTATTTTTTGTTTAATATACCGAACTTACTTTCGTAAATGAACGAGTTTTAATATGTGGAGCACGAAGTTAGTAAAAGTTCGTTACAATGAATTTAGAATTAACCTAAATTTATAATAGAAACCTTGATTGTTTTAAAGTGATAAAAAAATTTCTTTCTCTTTTTTGATTGCAGAAGTATGATTAAAATATATTTTTTGTCCATCAAAATTAGCTTCTATCAACCAATAAAAACCTTTAAAATAAGAGTTTAAAACGATAGCTTTCTCGCCAGAATTTTCACTCAACTTTATTTGATGCGGATATAACAAAACTGTTTTTTTGTTGATGCTTATTTCGTTAACATCATCAAACAAAGCAGCTACATATTTTTCTTTTGGGTTGTTGTAAATGTCTTTTGGCGTATTGTGTACTAAGATGCTATTTTGTTTAATAACAAGTAATTTGTCTGCAAAAGAAAGCGCATCGTTTTTATCATGAGTAGCTACAATAGAGGCAATATTTTTTTCTTTTAAATACGCAAACAATCTTCGTCTTAAGCCATTTTTTTTAAAGTTGTCTATTTGTCCAAAAGGTTCGTCTAAAAGTAAAAGTTGAGGTTCTTTTGCCAAAGCTCTAGCAATAGCTACGCGTTGTTTTTGGCCTCCACTTAAATTTTTAACTTTGGTGTTTTTAAAAGCTGTCATTTCTATAACCTCTAACAATTCTTGCGTTCGTTTTTCGCTTTCCTCGGGATAAAATCTTGATAGATGTTTTTTGATGTTTTCTGACACAGAAATGTAGGGCATTAAGTTAAAATCTTGTGCCACGTATTTGAACTTACCAAAACCGGGAACCAAATTAAATTCAGGACCTAAAACGGGTTCATCTTTCCAAAATAGACTGCCTTTTTGTAGGTCTAACAAACCATAAATTGCTTTTAAAAGTGTCGATTTTCCACAGCCACTTTCGCCCATAATACATAAGTGTTCTCCTTGTTTTACAGAAAAGGTAAAGTTTTGTAAAACCGGTTTGTTTTTGGTGTAACTGAAAGAGATATTTTTAACTTTTAGCATGTTGCAAAAGTAAGGTTTCTTTGTCATTTCTGCGAAGGCAGGAATCTATTAATCGCGTTTGTATGAACTCTTGCCTTTACTGGAATGACAAGACCTTAGTAGGTACGCCTGCGTTAGTGATTGAAGCGACATCCTTTTTGTTTTTCACAAAAAGATACAGCGAAAAGCGCGACCTGAAAGGGAACGCCCAAAATTTATAAACACTTATTACAAGAAAAACCGACACTTTCGCATCGGTTTTTAGATATTTTAATAAAAATTATCACAAAGATCGTGATTGTAAAAAGGTTTGCGACCTTACCAAACTCTTACTCTGTCTTCTGGTTTTAAGTACATTTTGTCACCAGGTTGTACGTTAAATGCTTCGTAAAAAGCATCTACATTTTTAAGGGGCATGTATGCTCTGTACATACCAGGTGCGTGTGTGTCTGTCATAATTCTGTTTTTTAAAGCTTCATCACGCATTTTGGTTCTCCAAATGGTTCCCCAAGAAAGGAAAAAACGTTGTTCTGGTGTGTAACCATCTATCTTACCTGGTCTACCATTTTTGTCTAAAAAGATTTGTAAACCTTCGTAAGCTGCTTGTACACCACCTAAATCTCCAATGTTTTCGCCAAGTGTAAACTCGCCATTTAGTTTCATACTATCGATGGCAACAATGTTACTGAATTGTGCAACTAATTTATCGCCGACTTCTTTAAATTCTTCTGCGTCTTTGTCTGTCCACCAATTTTTAAGGTTTCCATCACCATCAAAACGAGCACCAGAATCATCGAAACTATGAGAAATTTCGTGACCAATTACAGCGCCAATTCCACCATAATTTACAGCTTCATCTGCTTTATAATCGTAAAAAGGAGGTTGTAATATGGCTGCTGGAAAAACAATTTCGTTGTTTACAGGATTAAAGTATGCATTTACTGTTTGTGGAGACATACCCCATTCTGTTCGATCTACTTCTTTACCTAATTTTGCCATATTTTTATTATAGTTCCACTTGGTTACATTTATAGCATTTTCGAAATAAGAACCACCCTCTTCTAAACCTTTAACCTGTAGTTCTGAGTAATCTTTCCAAACATCTGGATAGGCAATTTTTACGGTTAATTTGTGTAATTTTTCTAAGGCTTTTGTTTTTGTTTCTTCACTCATCCAAGGTAATTGAGCAATACGTTTTTCGAAACCTAGCATTACATTGTCTATCATTTCTTTGGCTTTTGCTTTAGCTTCTGGTGGAAACATTTTTTCTACATATAACTTTCCTAAAGCTTCGCCAATTGCGCCATTTAAATTACCTAAAGCACGTTCGTCTCTTGGGCGTTGTTTTTTAGCACCACGCATTTCTTTGCTATAGAATTCCCAGTTTGCTTTTTCTAAGTCTGTAGATAAACTACCTAATGCGCTGTTAATGGTGTTCCAACGTAATAAAAGTTTAATATCTTGTACAGAACGATTTTGAAAAATAGTACTCATTGCTTTAAAATAACCAGGATCTGTAACAATAATATTCTCTAAATCTGCAACGCCAATACCTGTTAAATGTGCTTTCCAATCGATTGCTGGTGCCAATTCTGTAAGTTGTGCAACCGTCATTGGGTTGTACATTTTACGAGTATCTCTTCTTTCTTCCTTCGTCATCATTGGTTCTGCTAAACTTTTCTCGAATGCAACAATGGTTGCTGCATTCTTTTTTGCGGTAGTTGCATCATCACCAAATTCTTGTAACATTTTAGCCACAAACTCTTCGTATTTAGCTAGCTTGTCTGCTACTTTAGCATCTACATAATAATCTCTAGACAAACCTAAAGAACCACCACCTAAATAACCTGCGTATTGGCTACTGTTTTTTAAATCGTTAAAAACTGCAAAACCGTAAAAACCACCACCTCCATAAGGAGCCATATTTGTAATGTAATTTTCTACATCTTTTTTGGTTTTTATTTCATCTACTTTTGCTAAAAAAGGCATTACTGGTGCTTTACCTTGTTTGTTTCTAGCAACAGTATCCATTATGGTTTGGTAATAATTTACAGCCTTTTCTTGATCAGAATCTATTTCGTTTCCTTTAGCATCTTTAACTTTTGGAAAATCTCTTTCTGCTATGGCTTGATTTAGGATGTTTAAAACATCTTCATCTGTTTTTTTACGTAATTCACCAAAACCTCCCCAAGAAGTTCTATCATCTGGAATTTTTGTGTTTTTTAACCAGTTTCCGTTTACGTGTTTAAAAAAATCGTCTGTTGGTTTTACTGAAGTATCCATGTTTTCTAAAACGATACCAGCAGATTTTTCTGATTTTTCTTCTTTACAACCAACAAAAGCTAATGAGGCTATTGCAGTTGTAAATAGAACTTTTTTAATTGTTTTCATTTGATTGTTTTTGATTTGAATATTTATTTTGCTCTTTTTCTAGCTTTTTAAATATAATTTATTAGTGATTACAAATTGTATTTTGTTACACCTTTTAACCTTTTATTTTGCTTTTTGGTGGATTTGGCAATTCTTGAAACCCCATATTGTACAAAGTAAATCCAAAAATATTTGCATATTGTGCGATGGTTTTAGCAACTGGTGTACCTGCCCCATGACCAGCATTGGTTTCTATTCTTATTAAAACAGGATTTTCTCCTGCTTGTTTTTCTTGTAATTCTGCTGCAAATTTAAAACTATGTGCAGGCACCACTCTATCATCATGATCTCCAGTAGTTACCAAAGTTGCTGGGTATTTTGTGCCTTTTTTTACATTATGTACAGGCGAATATCCTTTTAAATAATCAAACATTTCTTTACTATCATTGGCAGTACCGTAATCATAAGCCCAACCTGCACCTGCCGTAAATGTGTGATAACGCAACATGTCTAAAACACCCACTGCTGGTAGAGCCACTTGCATTAAATTGGGTCTTTGGGTCATAGTTGCACCCACTAATAAACCACCATTTGAACCTCCTCTGATGGCTAAAAATTTTGAGGAAGTATATTTTTCTTGAATTAGATATTCTGCAGCTGCAATAAAATCGTCAAAAACATTTTGCTTTTGCATTCTGGTACCTGCAATGTGCCATTTTTTTCCAAATTCTCCTCCACCCCTTAAATTCGCAACTGCATAAACACCTCCTTGTTCCATCCAAACAGCGTTTGCAATACTAAATGCAGGGGTTAAACTAACGTTGAAACCTCCGTAACCATATAAAATTGTAGGATTTTTTCCATTGAGTTCCACACCTTTTTTGTGAGTGATAATCATCGGAATTTTTGTGCCATCCTTAGAAGGATAAAATACTTGAGTACTCGTGTACAACTCTGAATTAAAATCGATTTGAGATTTTCGATACAAATCATATTTTCCACTTTCTGGTATATATTTGTAAATAGCACTTGGTGTATTGTAATTGGTGAATGAAAAATACAATTCTCTAACTTTTGTTTTACCACCAAAACCATATACAGAGCCAATACCTGGTAAGTTTACCTCTCTAATTAATTGACCATTAAAATCATATTGCAAAACTTTAGACACTGCATTTACCATATAATTTGCAAAAATAAAACCAGCACCTGTTGTTGGGTTTAATACATTTTTAGTTTCTGGTATAAAATCTACCCAATTTTCTGGAGTAGGATTTGCAGCATCTACTGTAACCACTTTTTGATTAAGTGCCTTTAAATTGGTAACAATATATAATTTGCTTTCGCGATTGTCTAACACATAACTATCGCTTTCTGTAGTAGTTATAATGGGTTTTAGTTGGTTATTTTTTACTGATAAATCTTTGATAAACAATTTATTACCTGAGGTAGAAACTGCTGCAGTAACAATTAAAAAACGATTGTCGTCTGTTACATAACCACCTATATATCTGTGTTTTTCAGCAGGTTTTTCTCCAAAAATAACCAAGTCTTCTTTTTGCGAGGTTCCTAATTTATGGTAATACAATTTATGTTGATCTGTTTTTGCAGATAACTCACTTCCTATTGGTTTATCGTAAGAAGAGTAGTAAAAACCTTCGTTTTTGTACCAAGAAATTCCAGAGAATTTTACATCTACCAAAGTATCTTCTTTGATGGTTTTACTTGCTGCATCTAACACAATAATTTTTCTCCAATCTGAGCCACCTTCTGAAATGGAATAAGCTACAGTTTTACCATCTTTAGAAAAACTAAGTGTACCTAAAGATGTGGTACCGTCTTTAGAAAATGTGTTGGGGTCTAAAAAAACTTCCTCTTTATCATTTTCGCCTTTTTTTCTATAAAATACAGACTGGTTTTGCAAACCATCATTTTTAGAATAATAGGTATAACCACCTTCTTTAAAAGGCGTACCAATTTTTTCGTAGTTCCATAAAGCTGTTAACCTGTCTTTTAACTGTTCTCTGTAAGGTATTTTGTTTAAATAATCGAAAGTCACTTCATTTTCTGCTTTTACCCAAGCCTCTGTTTCAGTACTTCTATCATTTTCTAACCACCTGTAATTGTCTGTAACAGCAGTTCCGAAAATAGTATCTATAACAGGTTTTTTTTGGGTTTTTGGGTATTTTAAAGTCATATTTTTTGGTGAATTTTCTTTGGCGCAAGAAACAAAAATTAAACTGGCTATTAGAAAAGGAATTATGGTATTTTTCATTTGTTAAAGGTTAGGTAGTGTTATCAAATTTACTGTAAAAAATAATGTAAACACTTTACTTTTAGTGTTTTATTGTTATTTTAAACCTTAAATTACTGTTAAAGGAGCTATATGTAATGTTAGAAATCTAAAAACGACTACTTTTGTATAACAATAGAGACGAAATCTTTAATTATTAGTAAAGAAAAAATTCCTGCTTTTACAGGAAATATAAATTAAAGAAATTCAACTTCGTTGAAAAAATATTTTATTATGACAGAAAATTTAACAAAAAAAAGTTTTTTAAAAAAGGTTTTTAATTTTGAAGAAAATAAAGATTGGAAATTTGAAGGAGACAAACCTGCATTAATAGATTTTTATGCAGATTGGTGTGGACCTTGTAAAATGTTGGCACCTGTTTTAGAACAACTTTCAGAAGAATACGAAGGTAAAATAGACATTTATAAGATAGATACAGAAGCAGAGCAGGAGTTGGCTGCTGCATTTGGTATTAGAAGCATACCATCTATGTTGTTTTGTCCTAAAGACGCTGAACCACAAATGGCAAATGGCGCTTTACCAAAAGCAGATTTAGAACGTGTAATCGCCGAGGTTTTAAAGGTGACAAAGTAAAAGCCCATCCTAACCTACCCAAAGGGAAGGAACTTTCATGACTATAAGAAAAAGTAATTACTGTTAACACAGGAATCTAAAAAAACCCTAAAAATTAAATTTTTGGGATTTTTTATTGTTAAAATTTAATACCTAAGAATCTAATGCATCAAAAAATTATGTATATTTGATGCGAGTCGCATAGACAAAATTTTAAAATGTCTGCTAAAGCGCAGTCGAGAGGTTTTAATAATACTCGAATGAGCTCGAACTGACAGATAAAGATTACACAAATAAACAATTACACGATTAAACACCAAAAATGGGAAATCAGAAATTATATAAAGGTTCTTTACAAACCATTATTTTAAAGTTATTAGAAAGTAATGATAAAATGTATGGGTATGAAATTACGCAAAAAGTAAAAGAACTTACCAAAGGCGAATTAAAAATTACAGAAGGTGCATTATATCCTGCTTTGCACAAATTAGAAGCGGATGGTCTGTTGGATGTTGAGGTTGCAAAAGTGGGCAACAGATTGCGTAAATATTACAAACTCACAGAAAATGGTACCAAAGAAACTGCCAACAAGTTGGAAGAAATGCAAGAA
>NZ_CBFHJT010000048.1:7158-8875 GCF_965656025.1 Polaribacter sp. | reverse complement strand
GGTAACAGATTGCGTAAATATTACAAACTCACAGAAAATGGTACCAAAGAAACTGCCAACAAGTTGGAAGAAATGCAAGAGTTTTTAAAAACGATGCAGCATTTGGTGAATCCTAAATTTAGTTTGGAGTAAATTTTTAGCTATGGAATTAACAACAACACAAATACAAAAAGTAGAAAAATATCTAGAAACTAAAAATTTTGATTTTATAGATTTAAAAATCGAGATTTTAGATCACATAATTACAGATATTGAAAACTTTATGCAAAAAAACATCACTTTTGAAGAAGCATTTGCAATGACTAGAATACGATGGGAAAAACATTTTAGAGCAACCTCTAGTTTCTTTTTTGGTATGTTGTATTCTGAGTCTAAAATTGTAGTTAAAAAAGCTGTAAAACAATTTAAATCTTTTTACTTTTTATATTTAGCAGCCTATATTTTACCGGTAGTATTTTTAAAACTTGTACCAATTCAAGCCTCAAATGGTGTTACAAAATTTGTAAATGGTTTCTTAGAGGGTTTTACACTTTCTATGTTCATCTATGTAGGTTACATATTTTTTAAAACAATTGCATCTAAAGCAAAAACAACCTTTCGATTTATTTTAAAAACACAATATTTTGGGTTAGTCCTCTTAATTCTTGGTGTTTTTGTTGGTAGCATTTTTGATGAAAATGGACAAATGAATCCTGTTTTTACGGGTTTTGTTTGTGCTGGTTATGCTGTGGTTTTTATTTGTCATTATTTCTTTAAAAAACATAACGAAGCAATTCAAAAATATAAAATTTTGTAGGCTATGAAACTAATCCAAAAACACATACAAAAACTCTACAAATTCACCAGAAAACATTACGTAGAATATTATGATGTACAAACAGAATTGGTAGATCATTTGGCAAATGATATTGAGCAAATTTGGAAAGAAAATCCCAATTTATCTTTTGAAGACGCCAGAGATAAATCATTTAAAAAATTCGGCATTTTTGGTTTTATGGATGTTGTACAAGCTAAAGAATCGCAAATGACCAAAAAGTACTTTAAACTAGTTTTAAAGTTTACCAAAGAATGGTTTCAGCTGCCAAAAATACTTGCAACAATTCTTCTTTTTTCAGGATTTTATGTTTTACAAGATTACCAATTTGGAACTTACATTTATTACACAATTTTTGCGATTGTCATGTTTTTACAAATAATTAGTATGATTGTAAATGGTATAAAGCTTAAAAAAAAGTATCAAAAAACAGGAAAAAAGTGGTTGTTTGAAAACATGATTAATGTAAATGGAATGGCAAATATTTTTGTGCTTTTATTTTGGTTTTTTGATTTTCCTTTCAATAATTCCAAAGATTTTTTATTGATGGGGAATTTTAGGAAATTTTTATCCGCTTTTCTAATCACTATTTTAGTACTTGTGGCTTACATCACTTTAATTGTAATCCCAAAAAAAGCAACACAATTATTACAAGAAACCTATCCAGAATATAAATTCGTTTAATTTTTTTATTGATGAAATTATCAGAAAAACAAATAGAAAACTTATACAAATTTACAAGACAACATTATGTGTATCATTATGATGTACAGACAGAATTGGTAGATCATTTGGCAAACGACATTGAGCAAATTTGGGAAGAATATCCCAATTTATCATTTGAAGATGCAAGAGATAAATCGTTTAAAAAATTTGGCATTTTTGGGTTTATGGATGTTGTAG
>NZ_CBFHJT010000048.1:3784-7060 GCF_965656025.1 Polaribacter sp. | reverse complement strand
ATGCAAGAGATAAATCGTTTAAAAAATTTGGCATTTTTGGGTTTATGGATGTTGTAGAAGCAAAGCAAAAACAAATGAACAAACGTTATCGTAAAATTATGTGGCGATTTACCAAAGAATGGTTTATACTGCCTAAAATGATTATTACATTAAGTATTTTTTTAGGTTTATTTTTAGTTTTAAAAATCCAGTATTCAGAATTTGTACTTTTAGGAACATTATTAGTTTTAGCTTTATTTGATATGATTAATCAATCAAAAACAAGAAAAAAACAGAAACAGAAAGAAGCTAAAAAAGAAAAAATATTTTTGCTAGAAGCTATGATTGGCGAAACAAGACAAGGCTTTTCTGCACTAGCATTTATCAATCTTATCAACTTGATAAATTTAACAAGAGTTTCTTTTAGTTCTTTAGAAAACCACTGGTTATTCGTTATTTCTTTTTGTGCAACTTTATTAATAATTCTATTTTATGTAACCAGCTATTTAATCCCCAAAAAAGCCCAAGAATTACTACAAGAAACCTATCCAGAATATAAATTGGTAAAAAATTTGTAACAAACTTTACTTTTAAACTACTTATAACCAACTAACTTAATTAAAATTTATGCTTTCACATTTTTTAAACCTCGAATGGAAACAATATTTTAGATCTTCTCATTGGCAAAAAGGTATTGCAATAAAAATAATAATGGTAATTTTTGCCTTGTATTTTATACTAACTTTTTTATCAATTGGTGTATTTGGTTATTATATATTAAAAAAAGAGTTTCCAGAACAAGATCCCTTACAATTGGTTAATTCTTACTTATTATATGCCATTTTGGGCGATCTAATTTTTAGATATCTCATGCAGAAATTACCTGTAATGAATATTAAACCCATGCTAAGTTTACCAATAAAAAAAAGCAAATTGACACATTATGTTTTAGGTAAATCATCTGTTTCTTTTTTCAACTTTTTAGGCTTGTTTTTTTACATCCCTTTTGCTGTGGTTTTAATTAGAGAAGGATACAATACTGTAGGAGTTTTAGGTTGGTTATTCACTATGATTTTACTTATACAATCTGCTAATTTTTTAAACTTTTTAATCAATAAAAACAATATTGCATTTGGTATAATTGCAGCAATACTGTTAAGCTTAATAGGTTTACATGTTTTTGACATTTATAATGTTACAGCAATTGGTGGACAGGTTTTTAATTTTATTTACGCAAACCCAATTTATAGTTTAATAGGTGTTGTTTTACTAGTGATACTTTACAGCTTAAACTTTAAACAATTAAGTGGTTTATTATATTTAGACGAAGCAGTACAAACTAAGGTACAAGAAGCAAAATCTGCAGACTTATCTTTTACCAATAGGTTAGGAGATATTGCACCCTTTATAAAAAACGATATACGTTTAATTTGGAGAAACAAAAGAACAAAAACTGTTTTTTTAATGTCCTTTTTCTTTCTTTTTTACGGATTGATATTTTTCACACAAAAAACTTACAGAGACATGCCAGCAATGTTAATGTTTGCATCGTTATTTATTAGTGGTGGTTTTGCATTAAATTATGGTCAATTTATTCCTGCTTGGGATAGCGCACATTATAAAATGTTGATGAGCCAGAGTTTTAAATACCGTAAATTTTTAGAATCTAAATGGATTTTAATGGTGGTAATGACAACCGTTTTATACCTACTTAGTTTTCCATATTTATATTTTGGGGTAGATATTTTTTTAATGATTACCGCAGGTGCTGTATTTAATATTGGTTTTAACTCACTATTTCTTTTGTATGCAGGCTCATTTAATAGAAAAAGAATAGATTTAAACAAAAGTGGTTTTGGTAATACACAAGGTACAAGCGCAACACAGTTTATTATAATTATTCCATTAATGCTTTTTCCAATGTTACTTTTTTGGCTGTTTAATAAGTTTGTAGGCTACAATTCAGGTTTTATAGTAGTTGCTGCCATCGGAATTATTAGTTTATTGCTAAAAAATTATGCCATGAATTTTATAGAAAAAAAATACATAAAAGATAAATACGCTATGATTAATGCTTTTGGCAAAGAAGCATAAAAGCTAACCAACTAAAAAAACATACAATGATTACAATAGATACAATTTCAAAAAAATACGGAAAAGCAGAAGTTTTAAATGTAGAAAATATAGAAATACCAACAGGTCAAAGTTTTGGTTTGGTTGGTAACAATGGTGCAGGTAAAACAACATTATTCAACATACTTTTAGACTTAATTAGACCCACAACTGGTGCTATAACTAATCACGATATTGTGGTAAATAAAAGTGAAGAATGGAAAAACTTTACAGGTTCTTTTATTGATGAATCTTTTTTAATAGGATATTTAACACCAGAAGAATATTTCGATTTTGTGGGCGATTTACGAGGTATGAACAAAGCAGACGTTGCCAAATTTTTAGCACAATTTGATGAGTTTTTTAATGGGGAAATTGTTGGAAAGAAAAAGTATTTAAGAGATCTAAGTAAAGGAAATCAGAAAAAAGCAGGTATTGTTGCTGCAATGATGGGGAATCCGCAAGTGGTAATTTTAGACGAACCTTTTGCAAACTTAGACCCAACAACGCAAATTAGATTAAAACAAATCATTAAAAAATTAACCGAAAATAGAGAAATTACAGTTTTAATTTCTAGTCACGATTTAACACACGTAACCGAAGTTTGTGAGCGCATTGTGGTTTTAGACAAAGGTCAAGTAGTAAAAGATATCCAAACATCAACAGAAACTTTAAAAGAATTAGAAAGCTATTTTGCACTATAAAATTGCTATTCTTATTTTATTACTATTTTTACACTCTTATTTATACTATTTTCAAATAAAAATAGTTCTAAGTAAGAGTTTTTTAGTTTTATGAAATACATCAAAAAAATACTAGTTTTTGCATTCCTTTTAGGAATTTTATACGCTTGTAGTACCAAAAAAGACACCGTAATTAACAGAAATTACCATGCTTTAACAACCAAATTCAATATACTTTTTAATGGAGAAGTAGCATTTGAGAGAGGTTTACAAGGCATAAGAGATAGCTATAAAGACGATTGGTTTCAACAACTAGTGATAGAACCTATAGAGTTTGATGATCGTAAAATTGCAGCACCCGTTTTTAAAAATAATGGTCCAGGTGCAGGTTTTGGTGGACCAGCCAAAAAAGAAGAAACCAAAAAAGCAGCTACACCATTTGATATTGCAGAAGAAAAAGCGGTAAAAGCCATTCAAAAACATGGGATGAATATCAATGGTT
>NZ_CBFHJT010000048.1:0-3685 GCF_965656025.1 Polaribacter sp. | reverse complement strand
TAGAAAGAAACCGTCAAATAGATGATGCATACTTACTATTGGGTAAATCTAGATATTATTCACAACGTTTTATACCAGCCATAGAGGCTTTTAATTATGTAATTGCCAATTACCCAGATGCAAACTTAATAGCAGAAACCAAAATTTGGCGTGCAAAAGCAAACATTAGAATGGATAATGAAGAGTTTGCCATAGAATCTATGAAGCTACTTTTAGAAGTAAAAGATACTTTAGAGTCTGATTTATCTGATGAGCTAAAAGAAAAAGGACACACAGCTTTGGCCATGGCTTACATGAAAGCAGATAGCTTACAAAAAGTAAAAAAACACTTACAATTAGCTACCAGAACGCAAGAAAATAGAGCTCAAACAGCAAGAAACATGTACGTTTTAGGGCAAATTTATGCCCAAGAAAACAAAAAAGATTCTGCAACTATAGTCTTTAATAGATTAAGTAATTTTAAAAAAGCACCTTATAAATATAAAATACATTCGGTTATAGAGTTGGCAAAAAATGCATCCAATGATTCTGTATCATCTTCAGTTTTAAAAAGATTAAGAGAGCTCATAGAAAAAAGAGAAAATAGACCTTATTTAGATGAACTTTATTACCAAGTTGGTTTAACACACCAAAAATACGATAGTATTAGATTAGCAAAAGAGTTTTTCAACAAATCGTTAAGAGCAAAAAACGGTTCTGATAAACAGAAAAGTTTTACATACGAAAACTTAGGGAACCTTTATTTTAAAAACTCTAATTATTTAATTGCTAGTAGCTATTACGATAGTGTTTTAAAAGTAACTACAGATACTTTAGATTTAAGGATAAGAAGGGTAAAAAGAAAATTTAAAAACTTAGCCTCTTTAATAAAGTTCGAAAATCTTGTCGCTAAAAACGATAGTATTTTAAAAATAGCAGCGTTACCCAAAAAAGCACAAGAAGACTATTTTCAAAACTATATAGATAGCCTTAAAAAGGCAGATGAAGAAGCAGCTCAATTAAGACTAAATCAAATAGCTTTTGGTGGCAATACCACTAATTCTTTACAAGCCACCAACAAAGGCAAATGGTATTTTTACAACACACAATCTTTAGGTTTTGGTAAAACCGAATTCAGAAAAATTTGGGGTGATAGAAAATTAGCAGACAATTGGCGTTGGTCTTCTACCGTAAATTTTGGTAGTAGAGACAAAGATTCTGCAGTCGTTGCAACCAAAGATTTAAGATACGATTTGGCGAGTTATTTAGATAAAATTCCTACTCAAAAAGAAACGATAGACACTTTAAAAATAGACAGAAATCAAGCATTGTACGAATTAGGTTTAATTTACAAAGAGCAGTTTAAAGACCCTAATTTAGCTTTAAATCGTTTAGAAAGAGTGGGTAGTTTAAATCCTAGAAAAGAATTGATACTGCCTATAAATTGGCATTTATACCAAGTGTATAAAAGTTTGGGAGAAACAGATAAAGCAAACAGTTATAAAAACACCATTCTTACAAATTATCCAGAAACTGTTTTTGCCCAAATTATTAAAAATCCAAATAAAAAGATAGAAGAAGATAAAGAGGTTACAGAAGTAGAAAAAACCTACAAAGAACTTTATTACATTTATAAGAAAGAAAAAAAATACAAAGAGTTACTTGTAAAAGTGAATGATCTACTACCTACACTTGCAAATTCAAAATTAAAACCTAAATTTGAGCTTTTAAAAGCTTATGCTATAGGAAAATACTTAGATAGAAAAACCTATTCAGAAGCTTTAGAATTTGTTGCAATAAACTATGGAAATACGGAAGAAGGAAAAAAGGCAAAAGAAATTCTTAAACAATTAAGTAAGTAGTTATGTTTAGTAATAAAGATAAAAAGCAAGAAAAGCAAAAAAATAGACCAAGAACTATGGAAAGAAATGTAATTGCAAAAACCACCACATTTGTTGGAGATATAAATTCTGAAGGAGATTTTAGAATAGATGGTACTCTAGAAGGAACTTTAAAAACAAAAGGACGCGTAATTATTGGTACAGAAGGTATCATAAAAGGCAATGTAGAATCTACAAATGCAGATATAGAAGGTAAATTTTCTGGTCAATTATCTGTAGCAAACACATTAACCATAAAAGCAACTGCAAACATTTCTGGAGAGGTGACTATTGGTAAATTATCTATAGAACCTGGTGCAACATTTAACGCAACTTGTGCAATGAAAGGCGCTTTAAAAGAACTAAATAAAGGCAATGAAACCAAAAAAGCCTCAGAAAAAACCGCTTAACAAAGCCATTGCACTTTCAGGTGCTGGTTTGCAAATGGGTTTAACCATTTATCTGGGTTTTTTATTGGGCAAATGGTTAGATGGTATTTTTCAAGTAGCTTTTTTAAAAGAAACAATAACACTTTTAGCTATTTTTTTAGCCATGTATTCGTTAATTAAACAAGCTAATAAAATTAATGAATAAAGACATTTTTACTTACATTTTAGTTTTTGTAGTTTTATTCTTAATAGGTTTTTATACACATCACTTTATTTTAGAGAATTTAAGTATAAATCTTTCTTTTTCATTAGAAAAAATATACCTTTTTCATGCCTTTTTTTCGGGCATCATTTGTGTAAATTTAAGAGTAGTTGCTACTGTTGATAAACTTTTTCCTCAACTAGGTTTTATCTATCTAGGTACATTACTTATAAAGTTAGTATTGTTTTCAATTTTTTTCTATAACCCTATATTTATAAGAGAATCCTTTAAATTGGCAGAAAAAGGAGCCCTATTTATTCCACTGTTTATTTTTTTATTAACAGAAGCAGTTTTTGTTTTAAAAATCTTAAAGTTAAAAGAATAAAAAATAATTCAAAAAAAAAGGTTTGTATTTTTGAATTATTGCATACCTTTGCGCCGAATTTAGAAAGCGTATTTTTACAATGAAGATTGCACAAAAAACAATCAAGTTTCTTACAATAGCAGCAATAGTGCTTTTTACAGCAGTTAGTTTTGCTTCGGGTACAGATAAAAAACATGATAATCAGAATGATGGTGGTCGTGTAAATACGAAAACTGAAGTTGAAGAATACATTCTTCATCATATCAAAGATTCTCATGATTTTTCATTATGGTCATATACAAATGATGATAATGAAAGAGTGCATATTGGGGCACCTTTACCTGTAATTTTATGGACAAGTGAAGGTTTGGTAACTTTTATGTCTTCAGAATTTCATCATAATGATGATGGACATGTAATTGTAGAGAAAAAAGGATTAAAATTTGCAAAAATTCACTCTAAAATATACGAGTTAGATAAAGGGGCTGCAACAGTTTCTTTTGATAAAGATCATCATGCAACCAACGCACACAAAGTATTAGATTTTTCAATTACAAAAAGTGTGGTAGGTATTTTGTTAATTGGTTTTTTATTATTGTTTTGGTTTTCTAGATTGGCAAAACAATACAAAACTAAAAAAGTACCAACAGGTTTCGCTAGAGTTTTAGAGCCTTTGGTTTTATATGTACGTGATGAAATTGCAAAACCAAATATTGGCGAAAAGCACTATAGAAGATTTACAGGTTATTTATTAACGGTATTCTTTTTTATATGGTTATTAAACTTAGCAGGTTTAACTCCATTTGGTTTTAATGTTACAGGTCAGCTAGCAGTTACAGCTTGTTTGGCAATTTTTACACTAATAATTTAT
>NZ_CBFHJT010000047.1:19223-24295 GCF_965656025.1 Polaribacter sp. | reverse complement strand
AATTTATCTAAAGTTCAATTAGATGAAGGAAAAAGACAAATGTTTATCTCTAAAAAAGCCTTAGATACAGTTGAATTATTTACACAGATAGAAATATATTTTTTAATATTTCTTGCAATTGTAGTTCAAGTTATAATTATGTATACTCCAAAAAAAGATTAATTTTTTTAAAATTTTTTAAAAAGAGCAATCAACATTTTATAATAGCTACTTTATACAAGTTATTAAAAATGGTAAAAATAGCTTTTGTATCATTTTTACGAACCGAAATTACATACTCACAATCCATTTCTAATTTTTGAGAAACAATTTCGATGTTTTTTTCTTTTATAACTCTTTGTACAGCATTCATTACATCATAATTAAATTTTAATTTGTATTGTACGTCTATTGTTTTTTCTAGAATTTCAGAGGCTTCTAAAGCCAATTGAGCAGACGTTTTATAAGCAGAGATTAAGCCACCAACCCCTAATTTTGTGCCACCGAAATAACGAACGGAGACTATCAAAATATTGGTAACTTCAAAAGATTGTATCTGCCCGTAAATTGGCAAACCTGCAGAATTATTAGGCTCACCATCGTCATTAGCTCTGTATTTTATTTGTTCTATACCTATTTGATAAGCATAGCAAAAGTGACGAGCTGAATGATGTTTTTTCTTTAAAAGTTCTAACTTCTCTTTTACATCATCTTCTGTTAAAACAGGGAAAGCGTACCCAAAAAACTTACTCCCTTTTTCCTTAAAAAGAGTTTCTTCTGATGGTTTTTCTATTGTTTTATAGACGTCCTCTTTCATTATGCAATGGTTACCAAAATAATACCTAAAATAGCTAAAACAACTCCTACTTTATTTTTAACACTAAATTTTTCTTTAAAAAATAACAAACCAACTAAAGTGGATACTATAACAATAGCCACATTGTTTATGGTGAACAATGTTGAGCTTTCAAAGTTTTTTATTTGTAATGCTTTTATTAAAAAAATGATAGAAAAGTAATTGGGAACTCCTAAAGCAATTCCTGCTAAAATATTTTTATAACCGAATTTTTCAGATTTCTTTATCGTTTTAGCTCCCAAAATGATCAACCCAAAAATTGCCGCGATACCAAACAAACTGCCAGAAAAAATAGAAACATCTCTATCATCTACATAATTGGTTTGCACATATTTTAAAACAGTATCTATTATACCAGAACCTAAAAAAAGTAAAATTGGAAATAATAAGGTTCCATTTTTTGTGGTTTTTTCTTCTTTTACAGAGGATAAATAAACAGCTACTAAGGCAATTAAAATTCCTGATATTTTTAAAAAAGTAATAGATTCATTGTAAAGAATAATTCCAAAAAAAACAGGTACAACTACAGACATTTTACCAGCAATAGAAGTTACAGAAACTCCGTTTTTTTGAGCTGTCATTGCCATTACAAAAAACACAGAAACAAACATTGCGCCTAAAAATAAAGCACCAGAAAACCAAGGTTCTAAGTAAATTTTATGAATAGGTATTTGTCTTTCTGCTAACAAAAAACCCATAGAAAAAGCCACTATATAATTTACAATAATCGCTTTTAAAACATCTATTTTATAGATACCAAAAAATTTAAAAATAACAAATAACCCTGTTGAAAAAAGGACACTTAATAAAAGAAATATCAAAATAGTTGTATTTTTTTAGTAAATAATTGAGTAACGTCTTCTTTACCTGGTGTTAAATTCCAAACATGCAAACCTAAAGATTTTGCAGCTTCTGTATTTTCTTTGGTATCATCTATAAAAAGTGTTTCTGTTGCTTTTAAATTGTTTTCTTGCAACACAAATTCATAAATATTTAAATTCGGTTTTCTAAAATGTATTTCGTGTGTTAAGTAAAAAGCTTCAAAACAACTTTTAAATTGGTTATACAATTCCATTCCCCAATTTTTTTGAATCCAAGTAATGTGCAAATCGTTTGTATTACTTAATAAAAATAACCTATATTTTTTTTCTGATGCTAGTTTCTGAATGAATTCTAATCGATGTTTTGGAAAATCTTGTAAGATAGAATTCCAAGCAGTTTTTAAAATTGTTGATGAGATTTGTAATTTTTCTTCAAAATAAAGCAAGAATTTTTCGGTAGAAAGCAACCCCATTTCATAATCATTTAAAACAGGAATTATGGTTTTATCATTTTGATTAATCCCTAACTTTTGTAATTCTTGTGCAAACTTTTTTTTATCTAAATTGATAAAAATATCTCCAAAGTCGAAAATGATGTTTTTAATCATTTCTATATTTTTTTAAAATATCGGTTTGTATTTTTTTTACTGTGTAATTCCCTTTTAAAATAGGCGCTTTTATACCATTTTTAAAAATAGTATCCCCCACAAAAACAAGGGCTTCATCCCATAAATCGGCATCTATAAAAGTTTGTATGGTTTTTGCACCTCCTTCTATAATTATAGATTGTATACTGTGTTTTTGTAAAACTTCGCATATTTGTTTAGCAACCTTTTTAGAAAAATTGATGGGTTCAAAAACTACATTTTTAAGCTCTAAATTTTCAAACTTTTCCTTCTCTAAATTTTCATCAACAAATAAAATGGTTTTCACAATTCCGTCAAAAACATGTAATGTGTTAGAAAGCTTTAATTCCCTATCCATAACGACTCTAATTGGGCTTTGACCAGACCAATTTCTAACGTTTAGTTTAGGATTGTCTGCCAAAACTGTATTTGTCCCCACTAAAATTGCATGCTCTTTTGCGCGCAATTTGTGTACCAATAGTTGAGAGTAGGAATTAGAAATCCAAACAGGTTTTTGTTCATCTTTATTAGCTGGTGCCACAAAACCATCTTTAGTTTCTGCCCATTTTAAAATGATATATGGTCGTTTTTTTTCTTGTACTGTAAAAAATCGCTTATGATGTGCTCTACATGCTGCTTCAAGCACACCTAAAACAACTTCGATTCCAGCATTTTTTAGGCGTTCAATTCCTTTACCAGCCACCAAACTATTGCTATCTACACAACCAATTACTACTTTTTTAAATTGATGCTTTACCAACAAATCTGCACAAGGTGGTGTTTTACCAAAATGAGCACAAGGTTCTAGGGTTACGTAGATGGTTGCCTTTTTTAAAATCGATTTATTTTTTACAGCATTTACAGCATTTACCTCAGCATGGTTTTCGCCATATTTTGATGTAAAACCTTCGCCAATAATTTTATGATCTAAAACAATAACAGCCCCAACAGCAGGATTAGGCCTTGTAAAACCAATTCCGTTTTTTGCAATTTGCAAACAGCGTTTTATGTAAAATTCGTGCGTAATAATTGTAATTTAAAATTTTATTTCTTGCTCTTGATCAATATGGTAAATCTTAGAAAAACCTAAAAATTTATACTTTAAATCTCCTTTAAAATGAACTTTTACAGATTTATTTAGTACAGAGTTTAGTAATCCCCCTAAAATACCATTTCTATTATTTTCGAACACTTTTTTTGTAGGTACAACAACTTTTAAAGGTATTGCAAATTCTTTTCTTGCAGGTACTTTAAATTCGTCTGAAGATACTTGAGCTACCTCTGCCCCATTGATAATAACTTTAATTTCATCCGTAGAAATTTTACCACCAACGTCATTTGGATTTTCGAAATAAGCTGCCGCTTTTAAGCGAATTGTATCTCTTTTAAAGGAGATTAATTTTAAATCATCTACCTTTATAAAAACAGGTTTTTTATTTACAGAACAAGCTGAAATAAGTAAACTTAATAAAATAAAATATACTAGATTTTTCATATTAAAAGTAAAAAAATAGGTAAATTGCTGCTGCAAAAATACGGTAATAAATGACAAGTGGAGATTTTATCATAAGAGAAATAAAACCCAAAGATAATAAAGCGCTAGCAAAGGTTATTAGAAGTGTAATTTTAGAAATGGGCGCTCCAAAAGTGGGTACAGCTTATGAAGATAAAGCCACTGACCAAATGTTTGAAACCTACAAAAAAGAAAAAGCTATTTATTATGTTTTAGAACATCAAAATAAAGTATTTGGTGGTGCGGGTATTGCACAATTAGACAATTTTGACAGCAATGTTTGCGAGCTACAAAAAATGTATTTTTTACCCATAGCAAGAGGCAAAGGTTTGGGTAGCAAATTAATTTCTAAATGTTTAGAAAAAGCAAAGGAATTCGGTTTTGAAAGCTGTTATTTAGAAACCTTACCTTACATGAAAGATGCTGTGAAATTATACAATAAAAATGGCTTTACTAATTTAGAAAAACCATTAGGTAACACCTGCCATTACTCTTGTGATGTTTGGATGATTAAGAAAATTTAAATTATAAATATTGATATATTATATCCTTTTTTCAATTCACTTTTTGCTATTTGCTTGGGCATTTTACAATATTTTATATTTTGGCGTAAAACCCTCTAAATCTTTAAGTTGGATTTTAATTACCTTCTTTTTTCCTTTTCTAGGTATTATTGCTTTTATCATTTTTGGTATCAATAGAAGACGCTTAAAATTCTTCGAATTAAAAGAAACTAAAAAGCGTAAAAACTATATAA
Source organism: Polaribacter sp. (assembly GCF_965656025.1). Classification (GTDB taxonomy): domain Bacteria; phylum Bacteroidota; class Bacteroidia; order Flavobacteriales; family Flavobacteriaceae; genus Polaribacter. The sequence goes on along the minus strand of NZ_CBFHJT010000047.1, from coordinate 19,743 downwards.
AATCTTCATTTCAAAATAAAAAAAATCCGCATTTAGAGGAGTTAAATTCTATAAAACAGCAAAAAATATCGAGCTTAATTTACAACAACACCAACATCCCCTTAGACATTAATACTAAAGTTACAGTTTTAAAAAACGGAAAAGAAACTTTTGATGCCATTTTTGAAGCGATAAAAAATGCAGAAAAATTTATTCATCTACAATATTTCATCATAGAAAATGGAAAAATTTTTGAGGAACTTAAAAAACTTCTAATACAAAAAATAGAAGAAAACGTAGAAGTTAGAATCTTATATGATACCATTGGTAGCAGTTCTTTAAATAAAAAATCAATAAAAGAATTAAAAGAAGCTGGTTGTAAATTTTATCCAGAAATGGCTTTAAAACTAGGTACTTTCTTATTTACATTAAACTTTAGAAATCATAGAAAAATTGCTGTCATAGATAATAAAATAGGGTTTACAGGAGGCGTAAATGTTTCTGATGAATATATTACAGAAGACACAGAATTAGGTGTTTG
>NZ_CBFHJT010000047.1:13338-19213 GCF_965656025.1 Polaribacter sp. | reverse complement strand
TACAAATTGAAGGAGAAGCTGTTGCCAATTTGCACAAGTCTTTTATAAGGGATTATTTTTATGCTACAGATACAGATTTAAGTGAAGAAGAAAAATACACAGCAAAACATAAAGTAGATTCTGAAACGAAACTACAAATTGTCTCTAGCGGTCCAGATTACGACCAATCTGTGGTAATGCAGCAATATTTAAGTTTTATCAACTTAGCAGAAAATAAAATTTGTGTGATGAATCCTTATTTTATTCCTACTTTTTCCATTTTAGAAGCCTTTAAAATAGCAGCTTTAAGTGGGGTAAAAGTACAATTGGTGCTGCCTAAAAAAGGCGATTCTAAAGTAGCAAGTTATAGCATGTATTCTTATTTTGTAGATTTGTTAAAAGCGGGTGTAGAAATATATTTACGAGACGATTTTTCGCACAGTAAAGTAATTTTTATTGATGATGAAATTGCCTCTATTGGCTCTACAAATTTTGACTGTAGAAGTTTTGAGCATAATTACGAATTAAACGCAATTCTTTTTGATGCTGATAAAACTAATGAAATAAAAACTGAGTTTGATAAACGAAGAGATAAAGCCACCAAAATTGAATTAGAATCATTTTTAAACAGATCTACAAAACAAAAAACGTTAGAGCGTTTGTGTAGGTTTTTTAGCCCATTACTGTAAAGATTATGACGCTTAAAGAATTTAAACAGTTTTTTTCTGAGACACTTTCAGAGATATACCCAAAAACAGAAATAGAATCGTTTTTTTTTATTTTAATGGACGAATTGCTAAATTTAAAAAGGATTGACATTGTTTTAAAACCTGATTTTAAATTAAAAAATGAGATTTTAACTGATTTAAAAAAAATTACCACAAGATTAAAAAGAGAAGAGCCTATTCAGTACATTTTGGGTACCACTGAATTTTATGGACTGCCTTTTTTTGTTGATAAAAACACTTTGATACCCAGACCAGAAACAGAAGAATTGGTGGAGTGGATTCTAATTTGTGTTCAAAATTTAAAAATCAAAAATCAAAATGTCACTTCGAGCGCAGTCGAGAAGTCTTTGAATATTTTAGATATTGGCACAGGAACTGGCTGTATTCCAATTTCATTGGCAAAAAACTTACAAAACGTCAATATTTCTGCCATTGATGTTTCTAAAAGTGCTTTAGAAATTGCCAAAAAAAATGCGCAATTAAATAAAGTTAATATAGATTTTAGAGAGTTAGATATATTAAAAACAGACAAATTACCCCAAAAATACACAATTATTGTTTCGAATCCACCTTATGTTAGAAAGTTAGAAAAGACAGAAATTAAAAACAATGTTTTAAATAATGAACCACATTTGGCGTTGTTTGTTGCTGATGAAAATCCTTTAATATTTTATAAAAAAATAGCAGATTTGGCAAAAAATCATCTTACTAAAAACGGATTCTTATTTTTTGAAATTAACCAATATTTAAGTAACGAAACTGTTACAATGCTCAAACAAAAAGGATTTACAAACATCGAGTTAAAAAAAGATTTTTCTGGAAATGATCGAATGATACAAGCAATCTTGATTTAGTTTGTATCTAAATTTAAAAAACGGTAACTTCGTTAACGCTGAATATAAGTTACTTGTGCTGAATTTGTTTCAGTATTAAATCGATGTCATAATCTTGTTAAGTTATCAAACATAAAAAACTACATGAAAGCAATAAATATTTTTTTAATCATTATTCTATCCTTTATTTTTTCGAATTGCAAAAACAATAAAAAGATAGGCTTTTCAATTATTGGAGAAATTAAAGGAAACTTTGAAGGTTTCATTTTTTTAAAATATGAAGACAGAATTGACAGTACACTAGTGAAAAATAATATTTTTAATTTTAAAGGGAATGTTCAAGAACCTTTAGAGGCATTTTTATATCCAGGTTCACCATCCTCAAAAGAACAAAAGGTAATAGCACCATTTATGCTTGAAAATAGTCAAATTTTTATCTCATTAAATTATAAAAAAAGAGAATTTAGAGGAAACAATATTAAATATATAAAAATTGATACCATTTATGGTTCAAAGAGTCAAGATTTAAGAAATAATTTTGATTCAAAAATGGCTAAAACATTTCATAAAGAAACAAATGACAGTATAAAAACTTCGTTACTTTATAAAAACATTTATGATTTCATAAACATCAATCCTAAGTCAGTCCTTAGTGGAGAATATCTAGCCGAAATAAATAACAGATACGATTACTTAAGCAGTAATCAATTAGAAAACCTTTATAAACTTCTTGATACCTGCTATCAAGACAAAAAAGATTTAAAATACGTTAAGAAATTAATTAAAAGGAGAAAAGTTTTAGATTATGGAAATATTCCCCCAAAGATTGTTCTTCCAAACCAAAATGGAGAATTAATTGACAACCAATCATTAATTGGAAATTTTGTTTTACTTGAATTTTGGGCTTCTTGGTGTGGTCCTTGTAGGAAATCAAATCCTGAACTTATGGAAATTTATAATTCTTTTAAGGGTAGAGGTTTTGAAATCTTTGGTATTTCTCAAGATACGGATACGGAAAAATGGAAAGAGGCTATTAAAGAAGATAAACTAGGATGGACTCAAGTTATTGATACTTTAAATAATAGTGGGAGAATGTATAATTTGACGACTATTCCTTATAATGTATTATTGGATAGAAAAGGAAAAATCATTAGTCGAAATGTCAAACCATCAAAATTGAATGAAATATTAGCTGAAAAAATCACAAAATAAAACGTATGATAACAAGGTATATAATTTAATACTTGTTCTCACCTACTTACAAAATATTTGTGTATTTTCTATTTAGTGTTTATTTGCTAAATTAATTACTAAAACACTCCGCAATCATATATAAACATGTTAACGAATCTCTCAAAAAATCAATAAAATCCTCTTTAATTTACCTACTTTTGTGGCATGGTTAAAGAAACTCAACTTCGTGTAAATTTAATAGAAGAACGAAAAGAAAACATTCTCTTACACAAAGCTTCTAAACAACTAAAAGTTGATAAAAAAGAAATTACTGCTGTAAAAGTATTACGTAAATCTATAGATGCGCGTAAGAAAGACATCATTTTTAACTATAAAGTAGCAGTTTACATAAACGAAGCTATACCAGAAAAACCGAACTATACTTTTGACTATAAAGACGTTTCTAGTGCCAAAGAAATTCATATCATTGGTTTTGGGCCTGCAGGCATGTATGCTGCTTTACGTTGTATAGAGCTGGGTTACAAACCCATTGTGTTAGAACGGGGTAAAAATGTGCAAGACAGACGTAGAGATTTAAAAGCCATTAATCAAGACCATATTGTAAATTCAGATTCTAATTATTGTTTTGGCGAAGGTGGTGCAGGCACGTATTCTGATGGAAAATTATACACCCGAAGTTTAAAACGTGGAGATGTGAGAAGAATTTTTGAAAACCTGGTTTTTCATGGAGCAACTGAACAAATTCTGATAGATGCACATCCTCATATTGGTACCAATAAATTGCCTAAAATTATTCAGAATATTAGAGAAACCATTTTACTATTTGGTGGCGAAATTCATTTTGAAACCAAAGTAGTAGATTTTTTAGTAAAAAATAACACTTTAAAAGCTATTCACTTAGAAAATGGTACAGAGATGACTGTGAAATCCGTAATTTTAGCCACTGGTCATTCAGCAAGAGATATTTACGAACTATTACATCGTAAAGAAATAAAAATAAAAGCAAAATCTTTTGCAATGGGCGTTCGTGTAGAACATCCTCAAGAAATTATAGACCAAATTCAATACAATTGTTCCGGAGAAAGAGACGAGTTATTACCAGCAGCAGCCTATAGTTTGGTAAATCAAGTGAATAACAGAGGTGTATACTCTTTTTGTATGTGTCCTGGTGGTTTTATTGTACCAGCAGCCACTTCAGAAGGCGAAGTTGTGGTAAATGGAATGTCGCCCTCTAAAAGAAATAACAAGTTTGCAAACTCAGGCATTGTAGTAGAGTTAAATATCGATCAGGATTTTAAAAAATATGAGAATTTTGGTGAGTTAAAAGGCTTAGAGTTTCAGAAAGATTTAGAAAAAATTGCCTTTTATGCAGGTGGAAGAACACAAACTGCACCAGCACAAAGATTGGTAGATTTTGTAGACGGAAAATTATCCACAAATTTAAATGATTGTTCTTATCAACCAGGATTAAAATCGGCTCCACTACACTCTCTTTTACCCAGGATTATTGGTAGTAGATTACGAAAAGGGTTTCCTGAATTTGGAAAAAAAATGCACGGATATTTTACCAATGAAGCTAATATTGTGGGTGTAGAATCTAGAACTTCATCACCTGTAAACATCCCAAGAAAAGAAAATTTAGAACATATAGAAATTAAAGGACTATATCCTTGTGGAGAAGGTGGTGGTTATGCAGGTGGTATTGTTTCTGCGGCTATGGATGGAGAACGTTGTGCAGAAGCTGCTATTAAAAATTTATAACAAAATAGCAAGGTGGTTTAAACAAGTCTTTATAAATTTACAAATTAAATTGTTATGATGAAGTTAACCATTGGTAGAGAGGACAAAGCAGATTTTCCAGAATTTTTATTAGAAGATATCGATATTAAAATAGATTCTGGCGCTTACACTTCTTCTATACACTGCACTAACATTACTGAAATAACAAAAAACAACAAAACAATATTAAAGTTTACGTTGTTAGATGAAGAGCATCCTTTATACAATAATAAAGAGTTTACATCTGATGATTACGCGTCTAAAATTGTAAAAAGCTCTAATGGTATTTCAGAAACAAGATTTAGAATTCATACAGAAATCACTATTTTTAATCAAACTTTTCCTATCTATTTAACTCTTAGTGAGCGTAAAGACATGAAGTTTCCGGTATTACTAGGCCGTAAATTTTTGAATAAAAAATTTGTGATAGACACTGCAAAGAAAAATTTATCGCATAAATTAAAATATAAAAACAAATGAGAATTGTAATTTTATCTAGAAATCCTAAACTTTATTCCACAAGAAGATTAGTAGAAGCTGCAGAAAAACGTGGGCACGAAATAATGGTAGTAGATCATTTAAAATGCAATATCGAAATAGAAAAAAAATCTCCAAAAATATATTATAAAGGAGAATATTTAACTAATGTAGATGCTATTATACCAAGAATTGGCGCTTCTGTTACTTTTTATGGTACAGCAGTAATACGTCAGTTTGAAATGATGAAAGTTTTTACTTCTGTATCTTCTATAGCACTTACCAGGTCAAGAGATAAATTAAGTAGCCTACAAATTTTAGCAAGAGCCGGTGTTGGCTTGCCAAAAACCGTTTTTACAAATTACACAAAAGATGTAGAGCATGTTGTAAAATCTGTTGGTGGTGCACCTTTGGTATTAAAATTACTAGAAGGTACACAAGGTTTGGGCGTTGTTTTGGCAGAAACAAAAAATGCAGCAACTTCTGTTTTAGAGGCTTTTAATGGTTTAGGTGCAAGAGTTATAGCGCAAGAGTTTATCAAAGAAGCTGGTGGTGCAGATATTAGAGCTTTTGTAATAGATGGTAAAGTTGTAGGCGCTATGAAACGTCAAGGTAAAGAAGGCGAATTTAGGTCTAATTTACATAGAGGTGGTAACGCCACTGTTATAGAGTTAACAGACGAAGAAGAAAAGACCGCTTTAAAAGCAACCAAAGCTTTAGGCTTAGGCATTGCAGGTGTAGATATGTTGCAATCTTCTAAAGGCCCTTTGGTATTAGAAGTAAATTCATCACCTGGTTTAGAAGGTATCGAAATTGCCACTAAGAAAAATATTGCGAAAGAAATTATTAGATATTTAGAAATTCATGTCGAATAAACCATTTTTC
>NZ_CBFHJT010000047.1:0-13241 GCF_965656025.1 Polaribacter sp. | reverse complement strand
TCTGGCTAGCCAGTTTGCGTATCAATTTACCCAAAAAATTGCTCCTTTTGTAGATTATATTATTGATTTTCATACAGGAGGTGGAGAAAGAGACAACATCTCTCAAATACGTTGTGTAGAAACCGATGAAAAAGCCTTAGAACTTGCCAAAGTTTTTAATCCACCAACTATTGTGTATTCTAATAATATTGCAAAATCTTTACGATACACTTGCAATAAAATGGGAAAAACTATTTTACTTTTTGAAGGTGGAAAATCGAAAGAATTAAACCCAACAGTTATTAACGAAGGGGTAAATGGCACTAAAAATGTACTCATCCATTTAGGTTTAATTGATGGAGACATTACAGTTAGAGAAAAACCAATTTTTGTATCAAAAGCAAAATGGTTGCGCTCTTCTCATTCTGGTATGTTTAAAATAGTGGCAAAAAACGGAAGTTTTGTTAAAAAAAATGAGGTTATAGGAATCATACAAGATCCTTTTGGCGAATTTAAAAAAAGAATTAGAGCACCACATAATGGTTATATTTTTTGTACCAATAAAACTCCTATTGTAAATAAAGGTGAAGCTTTGTTTCATATGAGTATTGAAGATTAATTTTATTTTGATTCTAAGTAAATGTTTTTAAGTTCGCTAAAGCTAAATAAATATTATTCGTACAAAACTTGTTTCAGCACTAAAACAACTCTATATTCCTAATAAACTGGCAAAAATAAAAAACATTATGGCAATAAATTACTCGTTTGGCCTTCCTCTAAAACATAGCTATGTAGATTACATTCACTATAGAGGATTATTTCTTCCTCATGAAATATACAAAATACTTACCTTTTCGGAAGAAGATAAAATTATAAAAGCAACACTTTCTGGAAAAGATGATTATAATGACGAGTTACGAAAAAGTTCTGTGATGTTTATTGATAATGTTCCTGAGAATAATTGGATTTATAATAAATTGGCAAATCTTGCAATTAATTGTAATAATGAAAGATACTGGTTTGATTTATTAGGTTTCCACCAAGAATTACAGTTAACAAGATATTCTGAAGGAGATTTTTTTGATTGGCATTTAGATTTTGGTGCAGGAGAAATTTCTGCTAGAAAACTTAGTATGACAATTCAGTTATCTGATTCTGACGCTTATGAAGGAGGAGATTTGCAGTTTATGATAAATAATAAAATTGTGAATGCTCCACGAGAAAAAGGAACCATTATTATTTTTCCATCTTTTGTTATGTATCGAGTAACCCCAATTACTAAAGGTACAAGACAATCTATTGTTGGTTGGGTTTCAGGACCACCTTACAGATAAAGTCATTAAAAAAGAATTAGAACTAAAAAAGATAAAAAATTAGAACCAAAATCTTTAGTGAAAATTTTCAAAAATTAAATTCTAAAAATTTTTAAAGCTTACATTTGCAAAATGCGAATAGATATTATTTCAGTAGCACCTGGTTTATTAGAGAGTCCTTTTAACCATTCTATTATAAAACGTGCCAAGGAAAAAGGTTTGGCAGAAATCGTAATTCACGATTTACGCGAATATGGTTTAGGTAACTACAAACAAATAGACGACACGCAATTTGGTGGTGGTGCAGGTATGGTTATGATGATTGAACCCATTGCAAATTGCATCAAAAAATTGCAAGCAGAAAGAGATTATGATGAAATAATTTACATGACTCCAGACGCCAGAACTTTAAATCAAACTACTGCAAACACACTTTCTTTACAAGAAAATATTTTAATTTTAACGGGGCATTACAAAGGTGTAGACCAACGCATTAGAGACTTATACATAACCAAAGAAATTTCTATTGGAGATTATGTTTTAACAGGTGGTGAGCTTGCTGCAGCTGTTTTAGTAGATGCTATTGTACGTTTAATTCCTGGAGTTATTGGTGATGAACAATCTGCCCTTACAGACTCTTTTCAAGACAATTTATTATCTCCACCCGTATACACAAGACCTGCAGACTACCAAGGTAATAAAGTACCAGAAATATTGTTGTCTGGTAATTTTCCTAAAATTGATGATTGGCGTTCAGAAAAAGCCTATGAAAGAACAAAACAAATAAGACCCGATTTATTAGATGAGTAAATTCGTTTCATTTATAAAAAATAACAAAGCCATTTCTTGGGTTTTAGGTTTTCAACTTTTTCGGTTGATTTTACTCCCTTTTATGGGCTTAATGCCACAAGATGCTTACTATTATTTGTATGGCCAAAATTTATCATTATCTTATTTTGATCACCCAGGAATGATTGGCTACTTGCTACGTATTTTCTCAGAAATATTTGGGCAATCTATTTTTGTGGTAAAATTGACAGATTTTATAATAACCTCATTTACCATCATAAGTTTTTACAAATTAGCCTCTTATTTTTTATCAAAACAAAAACTACAAAGAGCCTTTGTTTTGATAGCATCAACCATTTGTGTTTCTATTCTATCGTTTAATTCTACACCAGATGTACCCTTACTTTTATTTTGGACAATCAGTTTAACCTGTTTGTACAAAGCCATTTTTGAAGAAAAAAATTGGTACTGGATTTTGGCAGGTATCGCCATGGGATTAGCATTTAACAGCAAGTATACAGCGCTTTTACTACAAATCGGCTTATTAGGTTTTGTAGTTTTTTCTAACAAGTACAGAAAATTATTCTTTTCTCCTTGGTTGTGGTTTGCACTTGTAATTTCGGTTTTGGTAACCTTTCCTGTTTGGTATTGGAATTATCAAAATGAGTTTGCCTCTTTTGCTTTTCAATCTTCAGAAAGAACCAGTTCTATATCAGAATTTAAAATTTCACCCAATTACTTTTTTGGTGCAATTGGGCATCAACTATTTTTATTATTACCTGTTTTATTTTTAATTTTTATCACTTTTACCTTTAAATATATTAAAAGAGCCTTCATAAAATTTAAACTTCCACAGTCTAAAACATTGTTTTTATTAGCCTTTTTTGCACCAACTTTTGTTGGATTTTTTAGCCTCACTCCTATTTATTGGGTAAAATTAAATTGGATGATGCCATCATACATTACAGGTACCATTATTGCAGCCATGTTTATCAGTAAAAAACTATTAAAAATTCAGTTGATCTTTTCAATTATTTTTCACTTACTTTTTGCCTTACAAATATTGTTTTATTTAGTACCTATTAAGAGTGATGATACTTGGGTTGGATGGAAAGAGTTGGCAGAAGAAACAAAAGATCTGCAACAGACATACCCAAATACATTTGTATTTTCTAACGATAATTATAAAACATCTGCGTGTTTAAACTTTTTTATTGATGATAAAGTATATGCTCAAAACATCATTGGTTTGCCTGCTTTACATTTCGATTATTTAGGTGATAATTTATCTGCTTTAGAAGGAAAAAACGCCCTATTTATAGACTCTGATAAGAGATTTAAAAATGATGATAAACTAGATGAAATAAACCCTTTATTAAAAAACTATTTTAAAAATATCACAGAATTAGAACCAATCATAATTAAAATCAATCATAAAGAGGTTCGTAAATTTTGGGTTTTCTATTGTACTGACTATCAACCAAAAAAATAATTAAAATAATTTGTATCAACAAAAAAATAATTATTACTTTTGCAAACGCTAAATTAACCTCTGACGAAGAAATCGTGAATGTTGCTTTACAAAACTAATTAATTTAAAAGATATGGAATCTTTAGTAAAATTTGTTCAAGACGAATTTGTAACAAAAAAAGAATTTGCAGAATTTGCTGCTGGTGATACAATCACTGTTTATTACGAAATTAAAGAGGGCAGTAAAACACGTACTCAGTTTTTTAGAGGAGTTGTTTTACAAAGAAGAGGAACTGGTCTTTCAGAAACTTTTACAATCAGAAAAATGTCTGGTACTGTAGGGGTAGAAAGAATTTTTCCTGTAAACTTACCTTCAATCCAAAAAATTGAAGTAAATAAAAGAGGTAAAGTACGTAGAGCACGTATCTTTTACTTTAGAGGTCTTACTGGTAAAAAAGCTAGAATTACCGAAAAAAGAAGATAAAACTTCATTTTATAAAGAAACAAAAAAGCGTTGTAAAAATTACAACGCTTTTTTTTTATGAACAAAAGTTAACAACCATAGTTAATAGCATGTTGATTACTAATTAGTTAAAATCAATAGAAACTATTTTAAAAAAACTATATTTACCTAAGTATTTATATGAAATAAACTTTTGTAAAACTAAAGTTGATTTATAAATTCTTAAAGAATGTTCTTTAAAACATTATTTGTCTATACTAAAAAGATGTATAGCCTTAAAAAGTTTTCTTTTTGAGTTTTAGATAAATAACAGAAACACTAACCATATTTTAAAAAAGTAAAATGTTTTTTTAAAATAAAGTGTTTTAAATTTTGAAATAGAAAAGTCTAACTATATCTTAAAAAGTAGAATTAACTTGTTTAAAATCTATTTCAAAAAAGAAGCCATATTATAACAAGAAATTGTTTGATATGGCTTTTATTTTTAACTTCTACGAAATCGATTTCAAAAATTATAAATACTGCAATAAAAGATACTAATTAATAGCATATTACCAATAAAAAACTCAACTTAAATTCTTAAATTTGCTCGCTTTCAAAAAAAATAGAATTTTTATTGAATATATTTCTAAAAGTACAACTACAAAAACATCGTTTTATGAGTAAAATAGCTAAAATAGTATACACAAAAACAGACGAAGCACCAGCTTTGGCTACCCGTTCTTTTCTACCCATTGTAAAAGCATTTACAAAATCTTCTAACATAGAAATAGAAGTGAAGGATATTTCTTTAGCTGGTAGAATTTTAGCTAATTTTTCTGAGTATTTAAACGAAGATCAAAAAGTAGAAGATGCACTTGCGCAATTAGGTGAATTGGCTAAAAATCCAGAAGCGAATATTATAAAATTACCAAACATTAGTGCTTCTGTACCACAAATAACTGCCGCTGTTAAAGAATTACAAGCTTTAGGTTTTGCAATTCCAGATTACCCTGAAGAAGCAAAAACTGATGAAGAAAAAGCCGTATTAGCCATCTTTAATAAAGTAAAAGGATCTGCAGTAAACCCAGTTTTAAGAGAAGGAAATTCTGACAGAAGAGCGCCAAAAGCAGTTAAAAACTATGCTCGTAAAAACCCACACTCTATGGGTGCATGGTCTTCAGATTCTAAAACACATGTAGCAACAATGTCTGATGGAGATTTTGCACATAACGAAAAATCTGTAACGCTTAATAACGCTGCTTCGATAAGTATACAACACATTGCAGAAAATGGTACAAAAACTATTTTAAAAGAAACTGTAAAATTATTAAAAGGAGAAGTTATAGATGCTACTGTAATGAGTAGAAAAGCATTATTAAACTTCTTAGAAACAGAAATCAATGATGCTAAAGAACAAGGTGTGTTACTTTCATTACACATGAAAGCAACCATGATGAAGGTTTCTGACCCAATTATTTTTGGGCATGCAGTGCGTGTTTTCTTTAAAGAGTTATTTGATAAACATCAACAAACATTTGATGAAATTGGTGTAGATGTAAATAACGGTTTTGGTAATTTATTAAGAAATTTAGAAGAACTATCAGAAGAAAAAAGAGCAGAAATACTATTAGATATTGCAGATATCTACAAAAAGAGACCTGCTGTTGCTATGGTAAATTCAGATAAAGGAATTACCAATTTACATGTACCTTCTGATGTTATTATAGATGCTTCTATGCCTGCAATGATCAGAACATCTGGCCAAATGTGGAATAAAGAAGGTAAGTTACAAGATACTAAAGCAATTATTCCAGACAGTTCATATGCTGGTATTTATACAGCAACCATCGATTTTTGTAAAAAACATGGTGCTTTTGATCCTACAACGATGGGTACAGTGCCAAATGTTGGCTTAATGGCTCAAAAAGCTGAAGAATATGGTTCTCATGACAAAACTTTTGAAATTGAATCAAATGGAAAAGTAATTGTTGTAGATGCTGATGGAAACACATTATTAGAACACACAGTTGAAGCTGGTGATATTTGGAGAATGTGTCAAGCAAAAGATGCTCCAATTCAAGATTGGATAAAACTAGCAGTTACAAGAGCGAGAGCTTCTGAAACACCTGCTGTTTTTTGGTTAGATGAAAATAGAGCTCATGATGCCGAAATTATTAAAAAAGTAAACAAGTATTTACCAAATCATGATACTTCTGGTTTAGATATCAGAATTTTATCACCAATAGACGCAACACATTTTACACTAGAAAGAATAAAGAAAGGTGAAGATACCATTTCTGTTTCTGGTAATGTATTACGTGATTATTTAACTGATTTATTTCCAATTTTAGAGTTGGGTACTTCTGCTAAAATGTTATCTATTGTACCTTTAATGAATGGTGGTGGTTTGTTTGAAACGGGTGCTGGCGGTTCTGCTCCTAAACACGTAGAGCAGTTTATGGAAGAAAACCATTTACGTTGGGATTCTTTAGGTGAATTTTTAGCATTGGCTGTTTCTTTAGAGCATTTAGGAACTTCAAATGAAAACCAAAAAGCATTGGTTTTAGCAGAAACATTAGATGATGCCACAGATAAATTTTTAGACAATAAAAAATCTCCATCTAGAAAAGCTGGCGAGTTAGACAATAGAGGAAGCCATTTCTATTTAGCGCTTTATTGGGCTGAAGCTTTGGCTAGCCAAAATAAAAACGAAGCTTTAAAGGAAGAATTTACAGAATTGGCGAAACAATTAAAAGAAAATGAAACTACAATTGTAGACCAATTAAATGAAATACAAGGCAATCCTGTAGACATACAAGGATATTATAAACCAAACGAAACTCTCGCTGATACTGCAATGAGACCTAATGCAATCTTTAACAATACACTAAGTTTTTTAAACTAATAAAAAAATTATAAAGATATTAACATAATGAGAGCCTTTTGGCTCTCATTTTTTTATAGCTTTGGTTTTTAAATCAATCAAAAAAATGAGCAAAAAAAGAATTGCAATAATTGCAGTAGCTGTATTAGTTGTATCTTATTTAGTATACAGTTATTTTTCTCCATCTGCAGACGACAAAATATACCTAACATCTAAAGTAAAAAAAGGGAATTTTACAAGTGAAGTAGTTACTTCTGGAGAAGTACAATCTACCAGCCTAAAAAAAATTACAGGCCCACCAAATTTAAGAAAATTTAGACTACGAGATATTAAAATTCAAGATTTAGTACCTGAAGGAACTATTGTAAAAAAAGGAGATTATGTAGGTAAACTAGACCCTTCTGGAGTTAATGAATTGATTCTAGATGCAAGATTAAACTTAGAAGCGGAAGAGTCTAAGTTTACACAACAGCAATTAGACACTACACTAACTTTAAAACAAGAAAGAAACGCAGTAAAAGATTTACGTTTTAGTATGGAAGAAACCAAACTAGAACTAAAACAATCTATTTATGAGCCACCAGCAACCATTAAAGGTTTAGAAAATAAGCTAGAAAAATTAGAGAGAGACTTTAGAGAGAAACAAGAAAACTATAAAATTAAAAAGAGACAAGCCAACGCTAAAATGGTTGAAGTTGGCACTAAAGTTTCAAAAATCAGGAAAGAGTTAGATGACCTTTTAAAATTATTAGAATCGTTCACAATTTATTCTGATGGAAATGGAATGATTACTTATGATAAAAACTGGGATGGCACTAAGAAAAAAGTGGGTTCTACCATTAGTCCGTGGCAACCCTCTATTGCAACATTACCAGATTTAACCAAAATGGAATCTAAAACCTACGCAAATGAAGTTGATATTAGAAAAGTAGAAGAAGGTTTACCTGTAAAGGTCGGTTTTGATGCTTTTCCTGATGTAGAATTAGAAGGAGTTGTTACAGATGTTGCGAATGTTGGCGAAAAGAAAAGAGGTTCTGATATTAAAGTTTTTCAGGTTTTAATAAAATTGAAAGAAATAGATAAAAGTATTAGACCTGGTATGACAACCTCAAACCAAATATTAACTTTCGAAAGAAAAGATGTCTTAAGCGTTCCTTTAGAAGCGGTTTTTACAAAAGACTCTATTACTTATGTATTTAAAAAGTCTGGTTTTTCTATCAACAAAAAACAAGTAAAAATAGGTGACTCTAATAATGACTCTGTGATTATAATGGAAGGTTTGTCTGAAAACGACGAAGTATACTTAAACAAACCAGAAGGATTAGAAAAAAGCGCAATAGCAAAATTAAACTAGCCTTTCTATGTTCGATAAAATTTATATAGAAAAGCTAAAGTCTAACTTTACTGAAGCTGTGCGCGTTATTGCATCTAACAAAGTAAGAACTTTACTAACATCTTTAGGTATTATTTTTGGTGTGGCAGCTGTAATTACCATGTTGGCCATTGGTAATGGTGCAGAAAAAGAAATTTTAGCACAATTAGAGTTGGTAGGAGTAAATAATATTGTTATTACACCAATACCAGACGAAAAAGAGGATGGGAATGAGGAAGATTCTGACGATGGTACTACAGAGTCTAAACGTTTTTCTAAAGGACTAGATTTATTAGATGTAAAAAGTATAAAAGAAACTATACCATCTGTAAAAACACTAAGTCCAGAAATTGTATTAGAAACTTATGTAATAAAAAAAGGAAGACAAAATCCTGTAAAATTAATCGGAGTATCTGACAGTTATTTTAAAACCTCGAACATAGATATTGAAAGTGGTAAAAATTTCTCTAGAGCACAATCAGAAAATGCATTACCAGTTTGTATTATTGGAAAAAAAATAGAAAAAAAACTATTTACAGGAGAAAGTGCTATTGGCAAAATGATTAAAGTAAAAGATGTTTGGTTACAAGTTATTGGTGTTATAGAAGAAAAGTTTATTTCAGATACAGCTCAAGAAAACTTAGGGATAAGAGACATGAACCAAGATGTTTATATACCACTACAAACTTTTTTAGTGAGATATAAAGACCGAAAAATAATATCAGACAAAACCGTAGAAGTTTCTGGTGGAGTTATGATTATTAGTAATGGCGGTCAACAGGGACCAAAAAAGAGAATTCCAAGAGGCAACTATCATCAATTAGATAAATTGGTAGTTCAAGTAGAAAACTCTAATCAACTAAATGCAACCGCAGATGTTTTAAGTAGAATGTTGAAAAGAAGACATAATGGTATGTTAGATTTCGAAATATCAATACCAATTCAACTACTTAAACAACAACAAAAAACAAAGCAGATTTTTAACATCGTATTAAGTATTATTGCTGGTATTTCTCTTTTAATCGGTGGTATTGGTATTATGAATATTATGTTAGCCTCTGTTTTAGAAAGAACAAAAGAAATTGGTATCATTAGAGCCATTGGTGCCACTCAAGAAGATGTTATTTTACAATTTTTAACAGAGTCTGTATTGGTTAGTATTGGTGGTGGTATTATAGGTATAGCTTTAGGTGTTTTGGCCTCCTATATTTTAGAATTAACTACAGGTATAGAAACAATTTTATCACTAAGTTCCATATTATTATCCTTTTTTGTTGCCACATTAATTGGTCTAATATTCGGTATTGCACCTGCAAGATCAGCAGCAAGTAAAAGTCCAATTGAAGCCATTAGACACGAATAAACTATGAAAAATATATTAATTACATTTTGTTGCTTTCTATCAATACAAATTTTTAGTCAACAACAAATTACATTAGAGCAAGCAATTGAAATTGCACAAGAAAAATCTCCAGAGTACAAAGCTTTGTTAAATCAAAACCAAGCAAGTTATTGGCGTTATAGAAGATTTAAAGCGGGCTTTTTACCACAATTACGTTTAGATGCAACTTTACCACAATATAGAAACTCTGTTAATAGAATCCTTTTAGATGATGGTTCTGACGATTTTAGAAGGTCTAATCAAATAAGTTTTGATGGAAGTATTTCTTTAAATCAAAACATCGCCTTAACAGGTGGTACAGTATCCATTAGTTCGAGACTAGAAAGAATAGACAGATTTGAACCTAGTGAATCTACAGGTTTTGCAGTAATACCATTTTCTTTAAATTATACCCAAAACTCTTTACTTTACAATCCTTTTAAATGGGAAAAAAAGATTGAACCTTTAATTTATGAGGAAGCTAAAAGAGAATTTATAGAGCGTATGGAGCAGATTTCTCTAAACACAAGCAGAAGATATTTTGCTTTATTAAAATCTCAAATACAGGCTAAAATTGCCAAATCAAATTTATCAAACCAAGATACCTTATTCCAAATTTCTAAAGGTAGATTTAAAATGGGTAAAATTGCAGAAAACGATCTTTTGCAAATAGAGCTATCTGTATTAAACTCTGAAAATGAAGTTATTACGAATGAAATTAACCTTAAGAGGGCTTCACAAAATTTATCCAGATATTTAGTATTAGACACCGAGAATATTTTACTTTCTACTCCGAAAGAATTATCAACTTTTACTGTAACTGTAGAAAAGGCATTAGAAGAAGCAAAATCGAATAGAAAAGCTGTTATAGAGTTTAGGAGAAGAAGATTGCAAGCAGAACAAGATGTTGCAGAAGTAAAAGGTAACAATAAATTGAGAATGAGTTTAAGAGCAAATTTTGGTATTTCTCAACAAGGAAATAAATTTAATACATTGTTTGACAATTTTAACCAACAACAAAGTGTTGTTTTGTCTATTGGAATGCCAATTTTAGACTGGGGCGTTTCTAAATCTAGAAGAAAACTGGTAGAAGCTAATAAAGATCTAGTAAACACAAATATTAAAATAGAACAGCAAGAATTTGAACAGGAAATTTACTTACATGTTTTAAACTGGCAAAATCAACGAAACTTTCTAAAAACCACAAAAAAAGCACAAGAAATTGCCTTAAAGAGGTATGAAATTGCTAAAAAGAGGTTTATTTTAGGTAAAATATCTATCACAGATTTAAATATTGCTTTACAAGAACAAGACAGATCTGTATTATCTTATTTAAATTCTTTAGAAAAGTTTTGGAACGATTATTACATTCTTAGAAGATTAACATTGTATGACTTTGTGAAAAATAAAAAGATTGAAGTAAAAGACATTATTTATGATTAGAAAATAGTTGCCAAAAAATATTTTTTTAACGTTTTCTTACCAAACTTCTGTTGTACTTTTGTTTTACAATATTAACAACCAATTAAACAAAATGTTGCAATCAAAAAAAATACTAATCCTGTTTTTTTTATTTTCTATGACTATTTTTAGTCAAGAAAAAATAACTTTAAGCGGAACAGTTTACGACAACTCCAATAATGAAACACTTATTGGAGTTTCTATTTATTTTCCAGAAATAAACATCGGTACTACAACAAATCAGTATGGTTTTTACTCAATAACTGTACCTCAAGGAAATTACAAAATACAAGTAAGCTATTTAGGTTTCTCTACCATTGCAGAAACTATCAATTTATCAGAAAAATTAACAAAAAACTTTAAATTAAACGAAGCTTCTGAAAGTTTAGATGAAATTGTATTAGAAACCAATATAGAAAAACTAAATATTAGAACGCCACAAATGAGCGTTAATAAACTTAGTTCTGCAACTATAAAACAGATACCCGTAGTTTTAGGGGAGGCAGACATTATAAAATCTCTAATATTACTACCTGGTGTAACAAGTGCTGGAGAAGGCGCTTCTGGATTTAATGTTAGAGGTGGTGCGGCAGACCAAAACTTAATTTTATTAGATGAGGCAATTGTTTTTAACTCCTCTCACCTATTTGGTTTCTTTTCTGTTTTTAATCCAGATGTAATAAAAGATGTAAAATTATTTAAAGGAGGAATTCCAGCTAAATATGGTGGAAGATTGTCTTCGGTTTTAGATATTTATCAAAAAGAAGGAAACAGTAAAGAACTAAATATTACTGGTGGTATTGGGTTAGTTTCGTCTCGATTATTAATTGAAGGACCAATTGAAAAAGAAAAAATATCTTTTCTAGTGGGTGGTAGATCTTCTTATGCGCATTTATTTTTACCTCTTTTTGATAATGATAACACCGCCTATTTTTACGATTTAAACACTAAAATAAATTACAGAATTAATGATAGAAATAGTGTTTTCTTTTCTGGCTATTTTGGTAAAGATGTTTTTGGAATTAGCGAAAACTTTGTAAATACTTACGGAAATCAAGTAGCCAATTTACGTTGGAATCATTTATTTTCTGATAAATTATTTTCCAATTTATCCTTAATATATTCAGATTATTTTTACGGATTAACCTTAGATTTTGTAGGTTTTGAATGGGATTCTGGTATTACCAACTACAATTTAAAGTACGATTTTAATCATTATGTAAATGACAAAATTAAATTGAGTTATGGTATTAATAATATTTATACAAAATTCAACCCAGGTGAAATTGTACCTAATAGAGAAGATTCTGGTATCGTTGCAGAAAAATTGATTGATAAATATGCCAATGAATTTGCTGTTTACTTAGATACTGAACATAAAATTAGTGATAAATTTAGAATGCAGTATGGCTTAAGATTTAGCAATTTCACACGTTTAGGACAAGATGAATTAAACGTATATGCAAACAATGAAGCTGTTATTTACAATCAAGAATTTAAAAAATACGAATCTGCAACACCCACTGGAACCGAAAATTTTAAAAGAAGTGATGTTCTTGCGAGTTTCAACAATTTAGAACCAAGAATTTCGATGTCTTATATTATAGACGATTTTACTTCAGTAAAAGCAAGTTACAACAGAATGGTACAATATTTACACTTGCTTTCTAACACAGCTTCTCCTACTCCGTTAGATGTTTGGACACCAAGTGGTAAATTTATAAAACCACAATTGTTAGACCAATATGCTGTAGGATTTTTTAAATCTTTTAAAGACGGTAAATACACGCTAGAAACAGAGGCTTTTTATAAAGATATTCAAAATAGAATAGACTATATAAATGGTGCAAACTTAATAGCAAATAACGAAATTGAAACCGTAATTTTAAATGGAAAAGCACGTGCTTATGGTTTGGAAATGTTGTTAAAGAAAAACGAGGGAGATTTTCAAGGATGGTTTTCTTATACACTTTCTAGATCAGAACAATTAACCGCAGGTAGAACTGCAATAGAGCCCGGTATTAATAATGGCGAATGGTATAGCACACCTTTTGATAAAACACACGATTTTTCTATTAATGCAAGTTATAAACTAAACAACAAATGGAAATTCAACAGTAATTTTGTTTTTCAAACTGGGCAACCT
>NZ_CBFHJT010000046.1:22344-25186 GCF_965656025.1 Polaribacter sp. | reverse complement strand
AAACTCTCAAATATTTTGAGAGTTTTTTTGTGACCATGACAGGATTCAAACCTGTAACCTCTTGAGCCGTAATCAAGTGCGCTATTCAGTTGCGCCACATGGCCTTAAAACGGGTGCAAATATAACAGAGTTTTTTTAATTTAGAAAGTTAATCTGCTTTTTTATGAATTAATTTCTGCCTTATATGTATCTATAATTGGTTGTGCTTTTTCTTTATCAATATTTAAAACAAAAAGTTCAACAGAATTGCCTAATGGACCAAAGCCTGCTACTTGACTAGAATTTATGTGGTCTTTAATTAAACAACCAATATTGTTTTCTGATAATCTTTTTTTTAACCCTTGTACTATTATAGAAGAGCCTGTAAAAACTTTAATGTGTTCTGTGTTCATAATGTATAGTTTTAGGTTAATGCATTTTTTGTAACAAAAGCTCTCCAAGCTATAATAGCCAATTGTAATTTGGTTGCTTTAGAGATATCTAAACCCTTTTTTGTAAAAGAGGGTAGTATAGCTTTGTTTGCTTTTGCCAATAAAGTAAAAAATTTCTTTTTCATTAAAAAAGTTGTCTTATTTCAAATTTAATAAAAATAAACAACTTTGGGGGTTGGGGTAGTAATAAAATTAAATGCTAACTGTAATAATTAAGTCAACAATATCTTTTAGAGTTTTAGTAATAATAAGTATCATAATAATAGTTTTTATGGGTTAATAAATATGATAATTTCGAAATTATAAATCCAATATATCAGAATTGTAAATACTTTACGAAAGAAAAGTAAACTATTAATAAAATTGATTTAATATATATAACTAAAAAGATGCATTTTGTTATAAAATGTAAGTAATTATACTTCAAGTTAGTTTAAATATGGAATATTATTATTTATTTAATACTTAAAAGTGTTAGGTTTTAATGTAATTATTTTCTCTTTTTTTTAATCGTAAAGGAATTTGTATTTCAAAAAAGGTAATTTTTTCTCTTTCTGTCTTTTCTCTTCTTCTTAAATTGATAAAAATGTATCTTCGTAAAAAATAAAATAAATGAGTTTTTTGTACGTTTTTTTAGGTTTGGCTTTATTAATACTTGGTGGTGAGTTTTTAGTAAGATCCTCGATAGCTTTATCCTTTAAATTAAATATTTCTAAAATGGTTATTGGAATGACAGTGGTTTCTTTTGCAACCTCTGCACCAGAACTTTTGGTAAGCTTGCAAGCTGCTCTAGATGGTTCTCCAGCAATTTCTATAAATAATGTTATTGGTTCTAATATTGCAAATATTGGTTTGGTTTTAGGTATTACAGCCATTATTGGACCAATCGTAGTAAATAAAGATTTTTACAAACTTAACTGGCCCGTAATGTTGTTCTTTTCGTTACTACTCTATTATTTTTTATACAATGATAATGTATTAACACAATTAGAGGGTATTATACTTTTAGTAGCACTAGCTATTTTTCTATTTGTTCTAATTAGAATGGCTAATAAAGAAGATGTCTCTTTAGAAGAGGTTGATGATGCTTTGGCAGAAATTGGATATTTTAAAATCTTTATTTGGTTAATAATTGGTGGTGTTTCATTGTATTTTGGTTCCGATCTTTTAGTAGATGGTGCTAAAGATATAGCCACAAATATGGGAGTAAGCGAAGGTGTAATTTCTATAACAATGATTGCTATTGGTACAAGCGTACCAGAATTAGCTGCATCTGTTATTGCAGCAGTTAAAGGAGAAAAAGCTATTTCTTTAGGAAACTTAATTGGTTCTAATATATTTAATATTGCCTCTGTTTTGGGCTTTACCTCTTTAATAAAGCAAATACCTGTTACAGAACCTCAAATATTGTCTAGAGATATTTTTTGGATGCTAGGTTTTGCAGTAGTGCTACTTCCTTTAGTATTTATACCAAAGAAATTTGTTTTAAGCAGGTTTAAAGGATTATTTCTTTTTGTTGGATATGTATCATTTATTTACTTAGTTTTTAAAACGACACTCTAATTAAAGCGCAAAATAAAACCTTCTTATAAATAAGAAGGTTTTAGGTTTGTAAATCCTTTTTTATCAAATTTTTACTGCCAAGGCTTATAGTTTTTATAAGCGGGACCAGTAAGTTTGCTTCTTTTAGAAGTTACTAATTTAATTTTCTTTTTATTTTTAGCACTTTCTAAAACTTTATAGTTTTTATATTCAGGACCAACTAACTCGCTCTTATTTGAAGTTACTAATTGTATTTCTTGAATTTCTGTTTTACTTTTTTTCCAGGGTTTAAAGTTTTTATAAGCAGGTCCTTTTAAATTATTTCTTTTGGATGTAACCAACTTAATTACTTTAACATCATTATTTACCGTTGATTTTTTAGAATTATTTTGTGAAAATATAGCTGTTGAAGAAAGTAAAACTGCAAGTGTTAACAAAGCATTTTTCATATTATTACATTTTATTAATTATACTAAATACCATTATTTAGTTGTATAAAAATAAGATGTAATTGGGTGTTTTGTTTGTATGAGAAAATTGGTATTTTATATCCGTATTTATACGGATATAAAATTTATATCAATTTTATTTCTGAAGCTTTTTTTATGAGTTGAGCAGTATTTTTCACCTCTAATTTTTTTAAAATATTTGCACGATGTGTTTCTATTGTTCTAGTGCTAACAAAAAGTTGTGTGGCTATTTCTTTTGTGGTTAGTCCTTTACTTATTAAAAGTAATACTTCTGTTTCTTTATTAGAAAGTAAATTTTCGCTAACACTTTGGGTTGCCATAAAATTCACCATTTTTTCTGCAATTAAAGAGCTAAAATATTTTTTTCCTTTAGCTACAATTCTAATAGCTTTAATTAGT
>NZ_CBFHJT010000046.1:20068-22245 GCF_965656025.1 Polaribacter sp. | reverse complement strand
AATTCAACAATACCTATTCTAAATAGTTTGTGATCGTCTGTAATAACAATTCTAATCATTTTTATTATTCTTTATGGGCATTTCAATCTCAAAAGTTGTTTTTCCTTTTTCTGAATTTATTTTTAAAATGCCATTGCATATTTCTACCCTGTTTTTAATATTGGCAAGTCCAGATCCAGTTGTAACTTTTTGTGTATTAAAACCAATGCCATTATCAAAATAAAATAAAGAAAGGAATTCATCAAACTCTGTTAAAGATATTTTTATTAGAGTTGCATTGGCATGTTTTATCGAGTTATTTATCAATTCTTGAGTGATTCTAAAAAGGTGTATTTCTTGTTCTTTAGTAATGTTGGAGTTTTCTGTTTTTGTTAAGTTTTCGAAATTAATCGGAAAGGAAATAGAATCTTGAATACTTTGTACGTAATTAATTAAGGTAGCTCCAATACCAAATTTATCTAAACTTGTTGGCATTAAAACATTGGTCATTTGTCTAATTTCTTTAATCGTATTATCTATTATATTTTTTATGGTTTCTTTATTCTCACCATTTTCTACTTTATTTTGAATGTTTAGTTTTAAGGTGGTAAGTAAAGGTCCTAAGCCATCATGTAGTTCTCTTGCTAATCTTTTTCTTTCAGATTCTAAACCTTCTATTAGCATTCTTTTATTGGTTGTGTTAATCTCGCTTTCTAAAGTTCGATATGCTTTTAGTTTATTACGCATTTTAAGTAAACTTTGCCCTAATAAATCGTTTTTGCCCTTAGGTTTGTATTTACTATTTAAATTCATATTTCCAATTTCAACAGAAAAATTTACAGCACTAGAAATTACTTCGCTTAAGTTGTCCAATGCAACATTCATTTCGGTAATTTCTTTTGGGCTATTTTTAAGTTGAGTTTTTTCGTTATAACTTCCCTTTGCCATTAGCCCAATAAGATTGTGTAATTTTTTTAATGGATTGGTGATGATTTTAGTAAGAAATAAAGAAATTGTTATGGAAACTAAAAGTGTGATTAAGGTTAAAATTAAAAGTTTAGAACGCATTTCTTTTAAGGGGATTTGTATTTCTTTTACATCAATTTCAGATAAAATTACCCAATTTAACTTACCTAAATTTAGCTTATTATAAGCGCTATAAACAGCAATGTTTCTGTAGTCTTTAAAAATACCAACTCCTTCTTTGTTTTTAAGTCCGTTTATAGCTCCAATTGTTTTAGCAGTAATTTCATAGGGTGTTTTGTTTGGAAAAAAACGAGATTGAGAACGTAATCTATAATCACTTCCAATAATATAAGACTCTCCACTAGAGCCCATTCCTGTTCGTTCTGTTAATATATTTTTTATTTTTTGATAGTCTATAATTTTAAAATAACGAGTATTGTTATTTACTTTAATTAATGCAATTGATGTTTTTTTGGACGGATGTAAATGTGTGAGATCAAAAATACCAGTAGTTTGGTACTTGTCTTTTGATAAGATTATTTCTTTTTGTAGAAAATCTTTATCACTATTATTAAAATCTTTCCACTCTTTATTAATTAACCTTTCTAATTGAATTTGTTTTAAGGTTTTTATCGAATTTAAATGTAATAAAATACGTTTATCTAAAACCTTAGAAAATTCTGAGTAAAAACTAAACGAAATGGAAAGTACTACTAAAAGCACCAAGCTGTTTATAATTAATAAAGTCCAGTTTTTAACACTCATTTAAATAATATGTTATTCTTTCTTAAAATTTAGTTCTTCTAATTTAAAAAATAATAATATGTGTTTTCAAAGATATAGAATAGAAATGTAAAATAATCACATAAAAAAAGTCTGTTTTCTAAGAAAGAAAACAGACTTTTAAAATAAATATATACTTTTTACTAGCTAATATTAGCAGACTTTACAGTCTTAATAATTCTACCAGCAATTTTGTATGGGTCTCCATTAGAAGCAGGTCTTCTGTCTTCTAACCAACCTTTCCAGCCTTTTTCTACAGTAATAATAGGTATTCTAATAGATGCACCTCTATCTGAAATTCCATAAGAGAAATCAGTAATAGATGCAGTTTCATGATCACCAGTTAAACGTTGGTCGTTAAACTCACCATAAACAGCAATATGTTCTTTTACTACAGGTCTAAATGCTTCACAAATTTTCTCATAAGTTTCTTTAGAACCACAAGTCCT
>NZ_CBFHJT010000046.1:18094-19971 GCF_965656025.1 Polaribacter sp. | reverse complement strand
CTTAAAGTTGTGTTAGAGAAGTTTGCGTGCATACCAGAACCATTCCAATCCATTTCTTTACCTAATGGTTTTGGGTGATACTCAATGTAGTATCCATATTTTTCAGTTAATCTTTGTAATAAGTATCTAGCTACCCAAATTTCATCACCAGCTTTTTTTGCTCCTTTAGCAAATAATTGAAATTCCCATTGACCTGAAGCAACTTCTTGGTTAATACCTTCAAAATTTAAACCAGCATCAATACATAAATCAGCATGCTCTTCAACTAAAGCTCTACCATGCGTATTTCTTCCACCAACAGAACAGTAATACATACCTTGAGGAGCAGGGTAACCACCAACAGGGAAACCTAAAGGCAGCTGAGTTTTTGTATCCATAATAAAATACTCTTGCTCAAAACCAAACCAGAAATCATCATCTTCGTCATCAATAGTTGCTCTTCCGTTTGAAACGTGTGGAGTGCCATCAGCATTTAATACTTCTGTCATTACTAAGTAACCATCTCTTCTATCTGGATCTGGATAAATAGCTATAGGTTTTAATAAACAGTCAGAAGATCCACCTTCAGCTTGTCTTGTAGATGATCCATCAAAAGACCAATTGTCTAATTCTTCAATTGTTCCTTGAAAGTTCTCGTGTTCTTCAACTTTAGTTTTACTTCTTAGGTTCTGAGTAGGAAAGTATCCATCTAACCAAAGATATTCTAATTTAATTTTTGCCATAATAAAATAATTGAGTGTATGTTACACCACAAAAATGAAATATTTTAGCTACATATCAAAAAAAACAGGGGTTAAATGTTTATTTTTGCTTAAAAATAATTTTATCCCTAAAATTTGAGGGGTATAATTAATAAAAACAAAATTTCTACTTTAAATATTCATAATATGTCAAGAATTAGATTTAACGCATTAGCTGAAACTTTACATAGAACACCTGTAAAGGTAGTTCAAAGTCAAAAAAGGTCTACTTTATTTGGTAACAACGTCTTTAATAAACATGCTATGCAACAGTATCTTACAAGAGCAGCTTACGAGAGTGTTATGAATGCCATAGAGCATGGAACCAAAATAGATAGAAAAATAGCAGACCAGGTTGCGGTTAGTATGAAAGATTGGGCAATTTCTAAAGGAGCTACGCATTATACACATTGGTTTCAGCCTTTAACAGGCGCTACAGCAGAAAAGCATGATGCTTTTTTTGAATCTATTAATGGTAGTTTAGCTATGGAGAAATTTGATGGAGAACAGTTGGTGCAACAAGAACCAGACGCCTCTAGTTTCCCAAATGGAGGAATTAGAAATACATTTGAAGCAAGAGGTTACACTGCTTGGGATCCAACATCACCAGCATTTATATACGAAACAACGTTGTGTATTCCTACTATTTTTGTAGCGTACACAGGTGAGGCTTTAGATAATAAAACACCTTTACTAAGAGCCTTACAGGCCATAGATGTGCATGCAACCGCGGTTTGTAAATATTTTGATAAAAATGCAAATAAAGTTTCTGCAACTTTGGGTTGGGAGCAAGAGTTTTTTTTAATTGATGATGCTTTAGCAAACTCAAGACCAGATATTCAATTAACAGGAAGTACACTTTTAGGACATTCTCCAGCAAAAGGACAACAACTAGATGATCATTATTTTGGAACCATACCCGCAAGAGCCATGAGTTTTATGCAAGATCTAGAAGAAGAATGTATGTTATTAGGAATACCTGTAAAAACTAGACATAATGAAGTAGCACCCAATCAGTTTGAAATTGCACCTATTTTTGAAGAAGCGAATTTAGCAGTAGACCATAACTCTTTAATTATGGATGTAATGCAGAAAATTTCTAAAAGACATCAATTTAAAGTATTATTTCATGAAAAG
>NZ_CBFHJT010000046.1:16787-17998 GCF_965656025.1 Polaribacter sp. | reverse complement strand
GTAGACCATAACTCTTTAATTATGGATGTAATGCAGAAAATTTCTAAAAGACATCAATTTAAAGTATTATTTCATGAAAAGCCTTTTGCCGGTATAAATGGTTCTGGTAAACACAACAACTGGTCTTTGTCTTTAGATAATGGTGTAAACTTGTTAAGCCCTGGTAAAACACCTATGAAAAACCTGCAATTTTTAACCTTTTTTGTAAATACTATCAAGGCAGTTTATGAGTATGAAGAATTGTTAAGAGCTTCTGTGGCATCTGCAAGTAACGATTTTAGGTTGGGTTCTAGTGAAGCACCACCAGCAATTATTTCTGTATTTGTTGGTAGTCAATTATCAGCTGTTTTAGACGAATTAGAAAACGTAACCAAAGGTAAATTATCACCCCAAGAAAAAACAGATTTAAAATTAAATATTATTGGTAAAATACCTGAAATTTTATTAGACAATACAGATAGAAATAGAACCTCTCCTTTCGCTTTTACCGGTAATAAATTCGAGTTTAGAGCAGTAGGCTCTTTAACTAATTGTGCAGCTCCAATGACGGTTTTAAACACTATAGTTGCCAAACAGTTAAAAGAGTTTAAAATAGAAGTAGACGAATTAATTAATACAAAAAAACTTAAAAAAGACGAAGCTGTTTTTAATGTGCTAAGAGAGTATATTAAGTCTTGTAAAAAAATTCGTTTTGATGGTGATGGTTATGGAGAAGCTTGGGAAAAAGAAGCAAAAAAGAGAGGTTTAAGTAATAATAAAACGACACCAGAAGCGCTAAAAGTAAAGATTTCAGAAAAAACAATCAAGCTTTTCGAAGAGATGAAAGTAATGACGCAAGTAGAAATACAAGCACGTTATGAAGTCGAATTAGAAGAATATGCAAAAAGACTACAAATAAAGGGGCGTGTTTTAGGAGATATTGCTAGAAATCATATTGTACCAACAGCTATTTTATATCAAAATACATTGTTAGAAAACACTAAAAATTTAAAAGAAATTTTTGGTGAGGAATACAAAACAATCGCTAAAGAACAAATTGAGTTAATTATGACAATTTCTAATCATATAACAGAAATTAATGCTTTGGTTTTAAAAATGATAGAAGAGCGTAAAAAAGTAACCAATAAAAAAGCGTTAGAAAAAGCAGATGCATATTGTGATAAAATTAAACCCTACTTTGAGAAAATTCGTTTTCATTGCGACAAATTAGA
>NZ_CBFHJT010000046.1:14406-16692 GCF_965656025.1 Polaribacter sp. | reverse complement strand
AAGTGTTAGAAAAAGCAGATGCATATTGTGATAAAATTAAACCCTACTTTGAGAAAATTCGTTTTCATTGCGACAAATTAGAAACTATGGTAGATGATAATTTATGGCCCTTAACAAAGTACAGAGAATTATTGTTTACAAGATAATATAAAAACATCCTACAAATCTGTAGGATTTTTTTTGTAAAAGCCTAAATTTGCAATTCACAACACAATAATATGAGTCAAGAAGTTTCTAAAAGATATGCGCAAAGAGGTGTTTCTGCCTCTAAAGAAGATGTGCACAATGCCATTAAAAATATAGACAAAGGTTTATTTCCGAAAGCATTCTGTAAAATTGTACCAGATTATTTAACCAATGATGATGATTATTGTTTAATAATGCATGCAGATGGAGCAGGTACAAAATCTTCTTTAGCATACATGTACTGGAAAGAAACTGGAGATGTTTCTGTGTGGAAAGGCATTGCACAAGATGCTTTAATTATGAATATTGACGATTTATTGTGTGTGGGTGCAACTGACAATATTATGTTATCTTCTACCATTGGTCGTAACAAAAGTAAAATTCCAGGAGAAGTTTTATCAGCAATTATAAATGGTACAGAAGAATTAATCGAAGATTTAAAAAAATTCGGTGTTACTATACATTCTACTGGAGGTGAAACTGCAGATGTAGGTGATTTAGTAAGAACAATTATTGTGGATTCTACAGTGACTGCACGTATGAAACGCTCTGATGTAATTGATAATGCTAATATTAAACCAGGAGATGTAATTGTAGGTTTGGAATCTTTTGGGCAAGCAACTTACGAAACCGAATACAATGGAGGTATGGGGTCTAATGGATTAACTTCTGCAAGACACGATGTTTTTGATAACTATTTAGCAGAAAAATATCCAGAAAGTTTTGATGCAGCTGTTCCTGCTGATTTGGTATATTCTGGAAAAACAAAGTTGACAGATGAGGTTGAAAATGCACCAATTGACGCTGGTAAATTAGTGTTGTCTCCAACAAGAACCTATGCACCAATAATTAAAGAAATTTTATCAAAATTCGATTCAGAATCTGTACACGGAATGATACATTGTTCTGGAGGTGCACAAACTAAAATTTTACATTTTGTTGATCAATTACATATTGTTAAAGATAATATGTTTACAATTCCACCATTATTTAAATTGATACAAGAACAATCTAAAACCGATTGGAAAGAAATGTATCAAGTATTTAATTGTGGTCATAGAATGGAGTTATATGTATCTCCAGAAGTTGCAGAAGAAATTATTGCTATTTCAAAATCGTATGATGTAAATGCACAAATTATAGGTAGGGTAGAAGTTTCCGAAAAAAAGAAACTGACAATTAAAAGTGAGTTTGGTGTTTTTGAGTATTAAGTTACAATTCAATCCTAAAAACAAAATTGGTTGTTCTTCTTAAAGAAAATTTTGTGATACTTAATAATGGTTCATTAGGTATATTATTACCTGAATAATCTTCACTAATTGTGTTTTTTTGATCTAATAAATTTCTGATTGAAAAACCTATTTTTCCTTTTAATCGACTCTTGTCTGAAAAAGAAAAATTATACACAGAAGAAAAATCCAGACGATTATAATTTGGCAGCGTTCCAGTATTTACACTATCAAAAGTAAATGAATTATTAGAGTCGTTTTCTTTTATTAAGGTATATGGTTTCCCAGAATGCCATTTCCAACCTAATGCTACCTGTACTTTTTCTGTTTTATAGGCAACAGAATAAGAAACAAAGTGTTTAATTTGGTTATTAGCAGTAAAATACTCATTGTTGTTTAAATTACTAAACTTGTTATTTATATCTGAAAAAGAATAACTTAACCACGTTTTTATATGCTTAAAGTTCTTTTTTAAATAAAAATCAACTCCATAAGCTTTTTGGTTTCCTAAAAGAAAACTAGTAAAGTTATTAGTTAAAAAACCTAAAGATAAAGCAGATATATTAGAGGTTCGTTTGCTATATGTATCAAAGTCTAATGTCCATCCATTTTTTTTATAAATAACTCCAAATGATAGTTGATTGCTATTAATAATGGGTGCATTTGTATTATTAGATAATCTCCAAAGCTTGTTTTCTAAAGACAAATTACTTACTAAAGTTTCGTCAATTTGGTTTACAGTTTGATTTCTTACATCTGCTGTTAATTGTAATTTTAAATAATCTGTTATATTTTTAAAAACAACAATTCTTGGTTCTATTCTAAATTGATTTAGTTGACTGTAATAATTTATTCTTGCACCTAAATTAAA
>NZ_CBFHJT010000046.1:10428-14308 GCF_965656025.1 Polaribacter sp. | reverse complement strand
ATTCAAAAAAAGAAAAATTTCTGTTAATATAGTTTGTGTATAAAGAATACGTATTAAGCATATCTCTGTTACTATCTAAAATATATTTTACATCCGTGGTATTTATATAAGAATAACCTACATCTTTAAAGTTAGATTGAAACCCAAATAAAGTTGAGTTTCCAGTGGCACTAATTGTATTTATTTCGGTTGAAAAGGTGGTGCTTTTAATTGTATTTAATTTTTCAAAATCAGAGATTTGTTCATCATTCTTTAACGTAATGAAATTATAAAACAAATTAAAATTTGAAACGCTATATTCTGTTTTTTGTAAGGTATTTTCACTCCATTTTTTTCTCCAATTAATATTAAATCCGTCATTTTCTGTATCTAAAATATCTTCATACAAATTGTTTTTATTGTTTATATTTTCAAAATAATGTTCTAAATCATTGTCTATATGAATTGTACTTAAAGAAAACTTATTCTTATTATTCAGTTCATAATTTACCTTAATGGTATTATCTTTAAAATAAAATATGTCATCAGAATTTTTAGCATTGTGTATATCTGTAGATTGAAAAACTTTGTCTTCAATTTTTTCAAATATGCCAGTTTCATAAATTTTATGGTAAGAATTTCTATGAGAAACCAAAATACTCAATTTATCTTTTATAATAGGTGCTTCTATAAAAGCATCTACACTTAATCCGTTTAAACCAACCCCAATATTCATTTTTTTTGCAACAGAATTTGTTGTAGAAATATCTATAACACTAGAAATACTCTCGCCATATTTTGCTGTAACTCCTTTATTTAAAAAAGTAACATTTTCTGATATATTTGGATTAAAAGGAGAAATCATTCCAAAAAAATGGCCACTGTGATACATTGTAATTCCATCCCAAATTATTTGATTTTGATCTGGTGTACCTCCTCTAACATTTAAGCCTGTTGCTGTTTCATTTGGGCTAATAACTCCTGGTAATTCTTGTAAACTTTCCAAAACGTCAGCTTCAATCAAACCAGGTAAAATTTCTAACTGTTTTGGTTTTATTTTAAAAGATCCATCTTTGTTTTTGTTAATACCATTAGATATATAGCTTTTAATAACTACTTCATCAAGAATTTTTGTTGTATTATTTGCAAAGATTTGTTTTCTTTTTGCTACTGAAATAAAACGATTGTTTATTTTTTTAAGATCTAGATCTAATAGTTCAGAGATTTCATCTAAAACAGCATCTAAACTTCTATTGCCTTTTTTTAAGAAAATAGTTTTTCCAACTATAATATCATCTGTATAAGATATTTTTACATTAAACTCTTTTTCTATAATTATAAAAGCTTCAGACACTTTAATATTATTAAAAAAAATAGGTTTTTCAATTTTCTCTTGTGCGCTTAAAAAATTAAAACTAATACAAAATAGAAAAGCAACTATTTTTCTCATTATTTTTTAGATAAAAAAATTGTTTTGTTTTTTATTCTATACTGCATATTTATGGTGTTAAATACAGAAGATAATGCTATATCAATATTTTTATTATCAAAAGAACCTGTAAACAGTAGAGTATCATCTATAGAATTGCTATTAATTTTTATGTTAAATTGATTTTCTAAAGACCTTATTACTTCTGCCAAAGGTACACTTCTAAAATCACTTTCTCCATCAATCCAAGTTGGTTGTATTGCAGATAAATTTAAAGTTTCTTCAGTAACAATTCCATTTATATTTCTAATAGATGTATTAGGTGTTAAAATATAATCTTTAGTATTGTTTACTACTTTTACTTTACCCTCATAACAAATTACTTCAAAAAAATTATTATGATTATTCACATTAAATTGGGTGCCTAAAACAGTAACAGTTCCATTATCTGTAACAACAGTAAAAGTGCTACCTTTTTGTACTTTAAAAAAGGCTTCTCCTTTAAGGTGTACTTCTCTTTTGTTTTTCCAATCTTCTTTATTATAGGTCAATTCAGATTTTGCGTTTAAAATTACTTCAGAATTGTCTAAAAGAGCAATTGTTTTGTGTTCTCCAAAATCGGCAGTAAAAAGTACATCACTATTTGTTAAATAGTTAGATATGCTAAAAAATAGCACAAGAGATGCTGCTACTGCAATAGCACTTTTAAAATATAAAGACCTAACTTTAGAATGTTTTTTAACAACATTCTCTTTTTTACTATTTATTTTATCCAGTATTTTAGAAAATGTGTTTTCTGTTGGTGCTTCTATATAATCGAAAACCTCTATACCAGATTTTAATTTTATATAAGAGTTATAATCCTCTTCAGAAACTAACTTTTTTAATTGGTTGTTGGTAAGTTTACCAGCAATCCAATCAGCCAAATAAGTATTGTTAAATGTATTTTTTTGTTCCATTTTTTTGCTTGATATTAATAATACAACTGAAAGTATAAAAACCCTACCTTAAATGATATCTATTTTTTCTTTTAATGCCTTTACAGCAGTATGCATTCTTTTTTCTACAGCTTTTACGCTAATATTTAATTGTGTAGCTATTTCTTTATATTTCTTTTTTTCTATTCTACTTAATAAAAACACTTCTCTTTGTTTTTCTGTTAAACTAGCAATTGCATTTTGTAGTTTGTCATAAAATTCATTTTCTAAAAAAACAAACTCTGGAGATTCATTACTGTGCTCATGTACAAAACTTTTCTGGTGCTTATCTATTACTTTATTGTGTTTAACAATGTTAAGAAACAAATTATTTGCAATTGTAAACAAATAGTTTTTCACAGTATCAAATTTTACATTTTTGCATTCATCCCAAAGTTTCACAAAAGTATCCTGAACAATATCTTCAGTTAGGTCAATATCTTTAGTTTTAAATAAGATAAAACGTTTTACATCTTTAGCATAACTATTAAAAATGTTTTCGAAAATTTTAGGACTACAAACATTTTTTAAATCTTTTATCATATAAGATCATTAATTTTAAAAGGAGTTTTAAAGGAGCTTTCAAATGTAGTTAAAAAAATAAATAAAAAAAGGTAGGGGTTTTTATTTTGAGATTGTATAGTATTTGAAGAGTCGTAAAAAAGGGCTTTTAAAATTAAAAATAACTTTAAAATTAAATAAAATGAAAACTTTAAAATCAATTACCTTATTAATGTTAGTTTCTTTATTAACATTCTCTTGTACTTCAAATCTTGATAATGAAACTACAGACCCAAATGAAACGAATGAAACCACAGAAAAAAGTGCGTCAGCAAAAATAGTGGTAGAAGTTGTAAAAAGTCACTTAAAAGCAGACGGTTCTTTTTACAATGCAACCAACCCAGAAAGCAGTATGACTTTCGATTTAGGTTTCAAGTTTTCTTACCCAGTATCTATTTCTTACAATAACGGTACCAAAGTTCAAATCAATTCTATAGAAGAATTAGCAAGTATTGCAAAAAACATTACTACTGCAAACTATGTAGATGGTATAAGTTTTCCTTTTGATATTGATAAGGACGGCACTAAAGAAACTATAAATTCTGAAAACGATTTTATTGCAACGATAAACAGTAAAGATACAGATAGTGACGGTACACCAGATTATCAAGATACTGATGATGATGGAGATGGTGCAAACGATATTGATGAAGACGCAAATAAAGATGGAGATTCTACAAACGATGATGCAGACAATGATGGTTTACCTAATTACCAAGATACAGATTCTGATAACGATGGGCAATTAGACCAAGATGAAGATAATGATGGTGATGGTGACCATACAAACGATGATTCTGATAATGATGGGAATCCAGATTACACAGACACAGATTCTGATAATGACGGTACTGATGATGGTGATGATGAGGATGATGATAATGATGGTACAAATGATACTGACGAGCATAATGGAAATGGTGATGACAATGAT
>NZ_CBFHJT010000046.1:6664-10329 GCF_965656025.1 Polaribacter sp. | reverse complement strand
GACAACGACAATGGCAATGGAGATGACAATGATGACAACGACAATGGCAATGGAAATGACAATGATAATGGAAGCGATAATGATGACAATGGAAGCGATGGCGACAATACAGGAGGAAATTAATAATTATTTGAATTAATTCTTTCTAAACTTCATTGTAAAAACTTTACAATGAAGTTTATTTCTTAAAATACCTAAAACTTATACTATGAAATTAACAACAGGAATTTTTATTTTAATATTGGTATCATTTTCTAGCTTTAGTCAAAATTGGAATACAGATTTTGAAAAAGCAAAAGAATTTGCTACAAAAGAAAACAAACCTATTATTCTAGTTTTTCAAGGGTCAGACTGGTGTGCACCTTGTATTAAATTAGATCACGAAATTTGGAGTACAGAAATCTTTAAAAAATATGCTGATAAACATTTTATAATGTTACAAGCAGATTTTCCTAGAAAAAGGAAAAATGCTTTACCGAAAGAACAAGCAAAAGCAAATGGAAAATTATTTGAAACATATAATAAAAATGGAATTTTCCCTTTTGTGGTAGTTTTAGACAGTTCAGGAAAAGTATTGGGAGAAACAAGCTACAAAAAAACAACTCCAGAAAAATATATTAAAGAGTTAAATGCATTCATTAAATAAAAATTAAAATATTAAGGTAGGGTTTTTTCTATTTAAGTTGTATAAATATTAAACAAGTAAATATGAAACGTAAAGAATTTTTAAAAACATTAGGTGCAGGTGCAGCATTTACAATAGCAGTGTCTTGTTTAGGAGGGTGTACAAATGATAATGGAGATATTTTTCCAGATGATATTGCTATTGACCCAGACCCAGTTACTGGTGCATTATTAACATTAGATTTGTCTGCAGCATCTTCAAATCCTTTAAAAAAGAATGGCGGTTACTTGATTAAAAATAGAATAGTTGTTGCAAAAGATTTAAATGGTAACTATGTAGCAGCTACAGTTAGATGTAGTCACGAACCTAGAGATAAAATTATCTTTAGAAATAATGAATACTATTGCAAAGAACATTCAGCGCGTTTTAATACTACTGGTAGTGGTTTAAATAGTAAGGGTACAAATAATTTAAAAACTTATAAAACCTCTGTAAATGGTAATCTCTTAAGCATTTTTGTTTAATTATTTAACAAAACAATTTATTTTGAAAACTATAATACATTTTTTTACTCTACTTTTTTCAATAGCAGTCTTAGCCCAAAAACCATACAAACGAACTCTTAAACTTATGGGGAGTCGTTTTGAGATAACAGTAGTAGATAATAATTCTACAAGCGCAAATAAAAATATTGATTTGGCTATTGCAGAAATAACTAGAATAGAAAAATTAATATCTTCTTGGGATAAAAATTCTCAAACATCTAAAATAAATAGAAATGCAGGTATAAAACCAGTAATTGTAGATGATGAGTTGTTTCAGTTGATAAAACGTGCCTTAAAAATTTCTAAACTCACAAATGGAGCTTTTGACATTAGTTATGCTTCTATGGATAAAGTTTGGTTTTTTGATGGAACTATGACCAAAATGCCTTCTGATGAAATAATTAAAAAATCTGTTGCAAAAGTAGGTTATCAAAATATCATTTTAAATGAAAAAAAGCACTCTGTATTTTTAAAATTAAGTGGTATGAAAATTGGCTTTGGTGCTATTGGAAAAGGATATGCAGCAGATAAAGCCAAAGCTTTATTACAAAAAAAAGGTGTAGTTTCTGGAATTATCAATGCTTCTGGAGATTTAAATACCTGGGGAAAACAACCAAGTGGAAAAGATTGGTTAGTTGCCATTGTAAATCCTTTAAATAAAGAAAAAGTATTTTCTTGGATGCCTGTTTTTAACAGTGCAGTAGTAACTTCTGGGAACTATGAAAGATATGTAAAATTTAATAATGTTTTATACACACACATCATAGATCCAAGAACAGGCTATCCTGCAACAGGTGTTTTAAGTGTAACTATTTTTACAAAAACAGCAGAACTTGCAGATGCTTTGGCAACATCAATTTTTGTAATGGGTGTAGATACTGGTCTAAATTTCATAAACCAACTAAAAGGTGTAGAGTGTATTATTATTAATGAAAACAATAAAATAATTACCTCTAAAAACATACAATTAAATACGATAAAAAAATGATTAAAAAAAGTTTAGTTTTTTTAGGTTTAATTCTTTTTGCAAGTTCTTGTGTTGCAGTTAAAGATTATGAAAAAATAAAAATTAATGACCCAGATATGGTATTGGCTCAAAAAAAAGTAGATAGATATGGCACAATTGCTAATGTATATCGTGAAGGGGCTGCAGGTGCAAATGGTGGAAAATCTGGAGGTGGTTGTGGCTGTAACTAATTTTTTTAAAAATGAGACCATGAAATATTTATTTATTCTAATAACACTTTTTTTTATGCAAACTATTACCGCTCAAAAAGATTCTACAAGTGTTTACAAAAAACGTGTTTTAGAAACTACTGAAGTAGATTTTATAGCAAGTTACTATGTGCAAAATGGTGATAATGCATCTGTTACAGGAGGTATAGGTAATGAATTCTTAACAGATGCAGCGTCATCAATAATTATCAGTTTGCCATTAAATGCAGATGATGTATTAACTATTGATGCAGGTATTTCTGCCTATACTTCTGCTTCTTCTAGTAATGGAAATCCTTTCGATAGTACTGGAGCTTCTGGAAATAGATATGATGACGATGATGACGATGAATATGATGATAAAAGTAGAGCTAAAGCAGCAAATACTATTGGTAGCCCATGGGTTGCTTCCTCTGGTGCATCAAAAACTGATGTTTGGTCAACTGTAAATGTAGATTATTCACACACTTCAGATGATAGAACTTTTATTTGGAATGCAAACACCTCATTTGCATCAGAATATGATTATACATCTGTAGGTTTTGGAGGTGGTTTGTTAAAACAATTTAACGAAAAAAATACTACTTTTGGTATAAACGCTAAAGTTTATTTAGACAATTGGAGCCCTGTTTATCCCACTGAATTAAAATCTTATAAATTAGTTAATGGCAATTTAAACCAAGGTTTTTTCACAGGAATAACTATTCTTGACCAAAATGGTAACGCAAGTACGAATTGGAAACCTGTAGATGGTAAATTTAATGTTATACAAAATAAGGCAAGAAATACTTATTCTGCATCTGTAAGTTTTTCACAGATTCTAAGTAAAAATGCACAAATATCAATATTCTTAGATGTTATAAATCAACAAGGTTGGCTGGCAAACCCATTACAACGTGTGTACTTTAAAGATTTAGCAAATTATTACATTGGTAACGCAAGTAGTATTAGTAATTATACATCCAGCAAAAATAAAGATGTTTTTCAATTGGCAGATGATATAGAAAGATTGCCAAATAGTAGGTTTAAAACTCCAATTGGGATGCGTTTTAACTATTATATTAATGAAACATTTGTGGTTAGAACGTATTATCGTTATTATTTTGATGATTGGGGCTTACAATCTCATACTGCAAGTGTAGAGTTACCAGTAAAAATATCTGATAAATTCACTTTATATCCTTCTTTTAGATATTATACGCAAACAGCAGCAGATTAT
Organism: Polaribacter sp.; assembly: GCF_965656025.1. Lineage (GTDB taxonomy): Bacteria > Bacteroidota > Bacteroidia > Flavobacteriales > Flavobacteriaceae > Polaribacter. The sequence continues at coordinate 6,725 of NZ_CBFHJT010000046.1, read as the reverse complement.
TTTGCTCCTTATGAACAACATTTATCAACGAATAATTACTATACATCAGACTATGATTTGT
>NZ_CBFHJT010000046.1:4282-6566 GCF_965656025.1 Polaribacter sp. | reverse complement strand
TCTGCTTTTAATGCCAATCAATTTGGTTTTGGCATTTCATATACAGATATTTTTGCATCATCACACATCTGGCAATTGGGTCTTAAAAGTGTTGATTTAAAGTATTTTAGATATGATAGAAACACTACTTTTAATGCTAACATTATAAATGTTGCTTTTAAATTTGTAATGGACTAAACGTTAAGTTTTTAATAAAAATTCTATTAAAGTAAAATGCCACATCACTTTCCTATTTTATTGGGGGATAAAATAAAAAAAGTGTTTGTGGTTTTTTAAAATAAAAACACACCAAAAAATGAAAAAAATATTTTTACTTATAGCAGCGTTTATTTGTTTTTTAAGCAATGCACAACAAGGCATCATTGACCCTGTAAAATGGGATTCAAAAGTTGAAAAAATATCTAAAACTGAATACAACATTATTTTAACAGGTAATATTGATAAAGAATGGCATGTCTTTTCTCAATTTACTAGTGAAGATGGTTCTTTACCATCAGTGTTAACTTTTGAAAATAAAGAACAAAATTATGAACTTATAGGCCTTGCAAAAGAAAGTGCCACTGTAAAAGCCTATAATGAAGTGTTTGGAGTGGATGAAACTTACTTTTTAAATAAAGTTCAATTTACGCAACAAATAAAAATAATTTCTGACACTTTAAATCAAATAAATATTCATCTAGAATATCAGGTATGTAAAGATATTTGTATCAATAAAGAAGAAAATTTTGTAATTTCTTTGAATGGTGGTATAATAAAGCTAGAAAATATTTCTGTAGATGAACGTAGTAAAGAATTAAGTAATCAACTAATATTAAACCTTAAAAATAAAGAGAAATTAAATGCAAGTTCAGGAGTGGTTAGTTCTGATGGTAATCTATGGAAAATTTTTGTTCTTGGTTTTTTAGGTGGTTTAGTAGCATTACTTACACCTTGTGTTTTTCCAATGATTCCACTTACAGTATCCTTCTTTACAAAACAATCTGGTACAAAATCAAAAGGTATTAAAAACGCAGTTTTATATGGTGTATTTATTATTGTAATCTATGTAGCATTAAGCATCCCATTTCATTTTTTAGATTCAGTTAACCCAGAAATCTTAAATACAATATCCACTAATATTTGGCTAAATATTATTTTCTTTATCATATTTATCTTTTTTGCTTTTTCTTTCTTTGGTTATTATGAATTAACATTACCTCATTCTTGGTCGAGTAAAATGGACAATGCTTCAAATTCTGGAGGTTTAATTGGTATTTTCTTTATGGCAGTTACCTTGGCTTTGGTTTCATTTTCTTGTACAGGTCCTATTTTGGGTTCATTACTTGCAGGTTCTCTTACAAGTGATGGTGGCGCATTTCAATTAACTGCTGGTATGTCTGGTTTTGGAGCTGCATTGGCTTTACCTTTTGCACTTTTTGCTTTGTTTCCTAACTTATTAAAATCGTTACCAAAATCTGGTGGTTGGTTAACCACTGTAAAAGTTTTATTGGGTTTTGTAGAATTAGCATTGGCTTTCAAATTTTTATCAAATGCAGATTTAGTTGCACATTGGGGTATTTTAAAACGTGAAGTATTTATTGGTATTTGGATGGTTATTTTCATCTTAATGGCATTGTATTTCTTTGGAGTTATACGTTTTCCTCACGATGGTAAAAAGAAATTTAGTTTTCCTAAAATTTCTTTTGCAATTTTAATAACAGCTTTTGTTATTTATTTGGGTACAGGTTTAACTAAAAATTCTCATTTAAAATTATTAGCAGGTTTTCCACCACCAACTTTTTATAGTTTGTATGAACAAGCTTCTGATTGTCCATTAGGTTTAGATTGTTTCAAGGATTTTGATGAAGGTCTAGCATATGCTAAAGAAAACAACAAACCAATACTTTTAGATTTTACAGGTTGGGCATGTGTCAATTGCAGAAAAATGGAAGAAAATGTTTGGAGTAAACCAAAAGTATATCAACTTTTAAAAGAAAATTATGTCTTAATTTCTTTGTATGTAGATGATCGAAGAGAATTACCTAAAGAAGAGCAATTCAAAATAAAAATTAGCGAAAATCATCTTAAAACGATTGAAACTTTTGGAGATAAATGGTCAACCTTTCAATATCTAAACTTCCAAACGGCTTCACAACCTTATTATATTATCTTAAATTCCAATCTTCAAATACTTAGTGAAGCTAAACAATACATAAATATTGAAGAGTATTATAGTTGGTTAAATAAAAGTAAAGATATATTTAACAATATTTGAAAAATTTAAGATATCAATCAACAATAAAAT
>NZ_CBFHJT010000046.1:0-4185 GCF_965656025.1 Polaribacter sp. | reverse complement strand
TACCCAATCCATCAATTCATCTTTACTTATGGCGTCCCAAGTAGATTGGGTATTCTTTATTTTAGATGAATTATCCTCTGGTTGTAATACAATTAGTTCTGTATTTTTATTTCCTGCCAATTGTAATTCAGCCAAAAAACCAACCATGTCTGTTGCATTGTTTTCATATAAAGTTCTTAGTTGATGAGTTAGTTTGTGTTTTATAGCAGGTTCTATATAAACTCTAATGGCATATTTTTTATAGAACTTAATATTTCTGTTTTTTTCATCAGAATAACTGTAAGGTGAAAAATTATGATAATTTTCAGGGTTTGTTTTAGGAGTACCGTTTAAGTTAGCTTCTAATAAATAATTTATAAGCTTGGGTTCTCCTAAGTTAATTTTGTTTATTCTAATATCTCGTTGATGTTGATACCATTTTCTAGTAAAATCTAGGGTAAAATTACACATAACTAAACCCTTAATATTAAGTTGAAAATCAGAATAATTTTCTTTCATAAATTTAATATACCTCATAGCTCTATGCCCAACTAAACTTGTGCCTAAAAAGAAAATATTTTTATTTGGCAAATCATATTTCTTAAAAACAGCTTTTATTAGCTTGTGTGAAGAAACCATAGAGGATTTAAAAAAATAAAAATCTAGAGGTATTTCTGATGAAACAGACAAAACAGCAAAGTTTTTTTCAGCTGCCTGTTGATACATTTGCTTTGCACTTCGATTTTTTTTGTCAAACTTAGAATCTTCCAAAAAAATAAGTACACCTTTTATTTTGTTATTCTTTGGAATCATAAGAGTATATCCCTTTTGAATATATGGCAGAAAATTGTTTTCACCAATTCCAACTCGTATACTATCTTTTTTTGCAGGTTCATAAAACTCAATTATTTTCTGTGAAAATGATTTTATGCTGAAAATAATTAAGAAAAAAAATAAAAAAATATTAGAATGATTTTTCATGATATTTGTTGAAATTCAGAATTCAACTATTTTTCAATTTTCTCAAAAACAAAAAACAAACTATAATCATCATTAGAAACGTCTGCTTTTAAAACACCATTTTCAAATGAGTAGGTTATTTTTTTTGGAAACTCATTTTTAGGGTTTTCTGCCGTAAAAGAAGAATCAGTTTGGTTTGTAAACTTGAAGTACGTTTTAGTTGCATTAACACCAGACACAGTTAAAAATAAGCTATCGTTTTGTTGTATAATGTTCATTTTTTCAAAAAAAGTAGTATCCTTTTTGTCTAAAGTGAGTCCAACTCCAGAGTAATCTTGGTGCCAAGTTTCGTAGGTTCTTAAACTATCCATTCTATTTACTTGCACCCAATTACCAATTAGAAAAGAAGGTTTTTTTAATTTTACTTCTTTTGGTTTGCAAGAAAAAAGTACAATAATAGATAATATGATGAGAATCTGTTTCATAGTTGTTGATTGTGATATATCAAATATACTTAAATGAAAATAAAAATGAATTTCAATTAAAATTTGTAAATTCGCAATCCAAGAAATACACAACAAATGTTAGATAAATTAAGAATTGTTAAACAACGCTATGATGAGGTTTCTGATTTAATTATTCAGCCAGAAATTATTATGGATCAGAAGCGTTATGCGCAATTGATGAAAGAGTACAAAGACTTAGGAGACGTTGTAAAAAAAGGTGACGAATACCAAGAATTAACCAACAATATAGAAGAAGCGAAAGAGATTATAGCAGATGGTTCTGATGCAGAAATGACAGAAATGGCAAAAATGCAATTAGAGGAAGCCAATGATAGAATACCAGAGTTAGAAGAAGAAATTAAATTTCTTTTAATACCAAAAGATCCCGAAGATTCTAAAAATGCAGTAGTAGAATTACGTGCTGGAACTGGTGGGGATGAAGCAAGTATTTTTGCAGGAGATTTATTTAGAATGTATACCAAATATTGCGAAAGTAAAGGTTGGTCTGTTTCTACAGTAGATTATTCTGAGGGAACCAATGGCGGTTTTAAAGAAATTCAGTTTGAAGTAAATGGAGCAGATGTGTATGGTATTTTAAAGTTTGAAGCAGGTGTACATCGTGTACAAAGAGTGCCACAAACAGAAACACAAGGTCGTGTGCATACTTCTGCAGCAACTTGTATGGTGTTTCCAGAAGCAGAAGAGTTTGATGTGGAGATCAATCCAAAAGACGTAAGAATAGATTTTTTCTGTTCTTCTGGTCCTGGAGGACAATCTGTAAACACAACTTATTCTGCAGTTCGTTTAACACACATTCCAACTGGTTTGGTGGCGCAATGTCAAGATCAAAAAAGTCAACATAAAAATAAAGAGAAAGCATTTAAAGTATTGCGTTCTCGTTTATATGATATGGAATTGGCTAAAAAACAAGCAGAAGACGCATTAAAACGTGGTTCTATGGTTTCTTCTGGAGATAGAAGTGCTAAAATTAGAACTTATAACTATGCACAAGGTAGAGTTACAGACCATAGAATAGGTTTGTCTTTGTATGATTTGCCGAATATTATGAATGGAGATATTCAAAAATTGATAGATGAATTAATGCTTGCAGAAAATACAGAAAAACTAAAAGAATTAGGAGACAGTATTTAATAATTAGTTTTTTTTTTCAGTAATAAAAAAAGCCTCATAAGTTTAAACTTATGAGGCTTTTTTATGAATTATTAAGTGTTTAGTGTACTTTACCCATTAATTTCTTCATTAATGGAGAAAATAAAATTACAATTAAACCAGCACCTAAGGCGTATTTTGCTATTAGCATAAAACCGTCTGTATATATACCTAAAGTATCTAAACCACCCACATTAGCATCTGTGCTCTCTACAGATAATTGTTTCCCTATAAAACCTACTATTTGAAATGCATAAGCAGAAGAAAGAAACCAAATACCCATCATAAAAGCAACAATTTTTTTAGGTGATAGGTCTGTAATTTTAGATAATCCAACAGGAGACATAAATAATTCTCCAATAGATAATACCAAATACATAACCAATAAATATGCAAAAGGTACCATACCATTAGCATCAGCATTTCCTTTACTTAAAGCAAGTATATAAAAACTAGCACCGGCTAATACTAAACCTAAACCAAATTTATAAGGTGTTCTTGGGTTTAGATTCTTTTTAGATAAATATCCCCACAGTAAAGAAATTGGTATTGCTAAAATAATTATAAACATAGAGTTTAAAGAGTTGGTTTGTGCTGCTGTCATTATACCATCTAATGCTACGTTTCTAGATGCAAATAGTGTAATTACACTCCCTGATAATTCGTGAAAACCCCAGAATAAAGTCATAAAAAATGTAATTAAAATAGCCATTATTAGCTTTTTTCTTTCCTCTAAAGTTACTCCAATTAATATTTTAATTAGATAAATAGCAATGGCTAAACCTATAACTAAAAAGATAATACCTACTAAGTTTTTTTCGCCAATAATCGGTGTAGCATCTGTAGTTATTGACTTGTAAGATGATAAGAAAAATGCAATTACAGGTACACATAAAACAGCAATAATTGGTATTAATGTTTTCTGCGGAATTCCAATAATTGGTTTTTCATAAACTTCCTTATTTGGTGGCATACCTTTATCACCAAAAATATTTTTCTTAATTCCACTCCAAAAGAAAATTAAACCTGCCATCATACCTATACCTGCTAAACCAAAACCATAGTGATAACCATATTTAACAGCTAACCAACCACAAAGTAGTGGTGCAATCCAGCCACCAATGTTAATTCCCATATAAAAGATGGTAAAACCAGAATCTTTTCTAACATCACCATCCTTATAAAGTGCGCCAACAAATGTTGATATATTCGGTTTAAAGAAACCATTACCAACAATAATAAAAGCCAATGCTAAAAAGAAAGCAATATCATTTTCTACAGCCAACACAAAATGGCCAATTGCCATTAAAATTCCACCTAGAAAAATAGAGCTACGCATACCTAAGATTTTATCAGAGATTTGACCACCAATTACAGTAGATGCATATACTAAAGAACCATAAGAGGCATATACTGCCGCTGTTGCAAAATCTCTATTAGATAAAGATTTAAATATTTCTTCTACCATATAAAGCGTTAATAACGCTCTCATACCATAGAAACTAAAACGTTCCCATAATTCTGCAAAAAATAAGTAGAACAACCCTTTTGGATGTCCAAATAACTGAGG
>NZ_CBFHJT010000045.1:13355-25256 GCF_965656025.1 Polaribacter sp. | reverse complement strand
TTTCCTTTCTTAATTGCTTTTTTTATGGCTTTCTCCTCGTCATCAAAAATTAAATTGGATGTTTCTTGAGTGCCTATTGGATTTAGCACAGAAACCATGCCGTTTTTTGATAAATCTGAAACTAAAATAATTATTGGAAAACTAGGTTCTTCTGCTGAATTTTCGGCATCTTTTAGAAGATAAATGTATTCAAAAACCTCTAAAATATTATTGCCCCAATTATATTCTAATGCTCTAAAATCTAAAATTACTGCATCTGGGTCAAATTCAATTAATCCAGAAATTGTTTTTCTAGATATAAACTTTGCATGATTTTTACCTAAGGAGCCATCAGGATAGTTTCCTGTAAAGGAAACCATTAATACGTCAATTTTATTGGCATCTCTATCTACCAAATAATACTTACAATTAATAGATTCAGGAGATGAAAATTCTTTTTCTCTTATCAAATAATTCATTTTTAAATATAAATAATTAAATAAGACAACTAACGTTTATATATTTCTTTTCACTTATTACAGAGAAGTTTTTAAAAACCCGAAAGCTTCGTTTACATTTTTAAAAATATGCTTTTCAGAAATTAAATCTGGTATAATGTCTATAGAGCTCATTTTATCTCTTGGTTGTTCATCAATATCAACTAAAAGTACCATAATATCTTTTTGTTCTAAATCTAAAATAGCATTTTCTAAAGCATACAAACCAGATTGATCTATGTATGGAACTCGATCCATCCTTATAATTAAAGCTTTTACATCTTTAGGAATTTTTTTAATTTCACTTTGAAAATGTGAAGTAAAACCAAAAAATAAAGGACCATACAAATGCTTTATGTAAACTTTTTCTTTAAATTTCTCGTAAAAAGGCAATTCATCTTGCCAAGGTTTTTCGCCATCAAAACCAGCCAAAGTGTTAACGGCTAATCCTTTTTCTGCTAAATCACTAGATTTTTTCATAAAAAGTAGAGAAGCTAGTAATAGACCAACAGTAACAGCTTGTATTAAACTGCCAAAAGTGGTCATCAATAAAACAACTACCAAAACAAAGGCATCTGCTTTGGGTACTGCTATTAAGTGTTTTAAGCCTTTTGTATCTATAATTTTAAATGCTATAGGGATTAATAAACCAGCTAAAACCGATAAAGGAATGTATGCAGCCAATTTACCCAAACCTAACAATACAGCTAAAAGAAAAAGCCCGTGAATTGTTCCAGAAAGCCTTGTTTTACCTCCGCTATTTATATTAATAACGGTTCCTTTAGTGGCACCTGCTCCTGGAATACCGCCAAAGATTGCTGCTATGGCATTTCCAATTCCTTGTCCAATTAACTCTCTATTACTATTGTGTTTTGTTTTGGTCATATTATCTGCAATAACAGAAGTTAATAATGAATCTATAGAACCTAAAACAGCAAGTACAATTGCGTACTCAATAATTAAAAAGTAAGTACTAGAAGGAATTGTAAAAAAACCATTAACTTGTAAAGATGGTAATCCTGAAGGTATTTCACCTATCAAAGGTACATTCCATTGTAAAAAATATCCAGCTAAAGAAGCTACTAATAAAGCGGCTAAAGCACTTGGAATTTTTTTAGTGATATATGGAAAAACGTAATATACAACTACAGTTAAAACACCTAATAGTAAGGCTTGTGCATTAAAGTCTGAAAATAATCTGGGTAAATCTTGTATGATTAACCATGTAGATTTTGCGGATGGTAAACCTGCAAAGGGGAATAGTTGTAAAATTATTATAATTAAACCTACACCACTCATAAAACCAGAAACTACTGGATAAGGAAAGTACTTCACATAACTAGCAATGTTTAAAAAGCCAAATATAATTTGAAAAATACCACCTAATAAAAAGGTTAGTATAATTATGGGCATTGCCGTTTCAATACTTCCTGTAATTTCTATAGCTGCAGCAACTAATGCTGCAGAAACAACTGTCATTGGTCCTGTGGGGCCACTAGCTTGCGTTTTTGTTCCACCAAAAATTGCGGCAAAAACACCAACAGCTATAGCACCATATAGACCTGCAATTGCACCTAAACCAGATTGTACACCAAAGGCCAATGCTAAGGGTAAAGCAACTACACCAGCAACTAAGCCACCAGTAATGTCTCCTTTTAAATTTTTAATATCGTAGTAGTTTGTAAGCATTTTTTATTTTTAAGAGTAAAGTTAAGGTTTTTTAATGTTAGTACATAAATTAGGAATTAAAAAAAAGCCTCACAAATTTGTGAGGCTTTCTATTAGTTTATCTAAATAAATTATTTAGGCTCTAGAATCATATCGATTCTATCTACAACATCTTGCAAATGGTAACGTCTTAAAGTATTACCACTGTTCATAGCTCTTCTAGCATCTCTTTGCAAACGTTTTAACTCTCCTCTTGCAACAGATTTTACATCAGACTGGTTGATAGTAATTCCACTTCTTTTTAAATAACCACGATTTGCACCTCTTTGGTTTTTAGCTTCATTTAATAAATAGTTTAGTCTATCTAAATGTGCTCTTTGTAAGTTTCTTCTATAAGTATCTATAGAACGTCCAGAGTAAATTTCGCTCCAAACACCTTTACGTAAATCGCTCATCATATTTACTAATGTATAAGCTGAAGATCCATTTAAAGTTTCGTTTTCAATCATTCTAGCCATTCTACCAGCGTCTAAAATATTGTTTAGCGTTCTTGCTTGTAAACCTCTTACTCTTTCTACTGAGCCAGAAAATTCTGTTTTGCTAAAAATATTTTCGTCCAACATCCAATCTGGAGTTTTAAACAACTCATCAATCACAAATTGCAACGCTTCTTTTTGTTTTGCTTTATCTACATGTGTGTAAACAGCTCCATCTTGATCTGATGTTTTGTAATACTCATACACACCACCAATATTTGCAGAAACATGACCCATATATCTATTAAATTGACCTAGTAATTGGCCATACATTGTAGATAATTCGTCGTAGTTTTCCCCTTTTTCAGAAGTCCATTCTTCTAATCTTGGTAAAATTCTTTTTAAATTTTTAATACCATACATAGAGGCTTTCATTGCATCATCTCCTAAATCTTCTGTTTGAGAACTAGGATCTACAACACCACCTGCTTGTTGGTGACCAAATCTATACATTGGGTCTCCTGCATGTTTTAAAATCCAAGAGTCTAAAATTGGTTTTTCTTCTTTTGCAGTTTTATCTAAAATTGGTCGGTAACCCCAAGCAATTGCATATTTATCATAAATACCAACGTTTGGCATTAAAGAAACACCTTTATCTTCTGGTTGTGCAACATAATTAAAACGTGCATAGTCCATTATAGAAGGAGCCGTACCGTATTTTTGTGTAAAAGTTGCAGAACGTAAAGAGTCTACAGGATACGCAACAGAACTCCCCATGTTATGAGGCAAACCTAAAGTGTGACCTAATTCATGAGAAGAAACAAAACGTATTAAACGTCCCATTGTTTCTGTTTTAAACTCGTTTCCACGTGCATCTGGGTTAATGGCTGCAGTTTGAATAAAAAACCAGTTGTGTAATAATGTCATTACATTATGGTACCAGTTAATATCAGATTCTAAAATTTCTCCAGAACGAGGATCACTTACGTGAGGTCCGTTTGCATTTGGTATTGGAGAAGCTAAGTATCTAATTACAGAATAACGCACATCTTCTGGACTATATTCTGGGTCTTCTTCTTTAGTAGGCGCTCTTTTACCAACGATTGCATTTTTAAAACCTGCAGCTTCAAAAGCAACTTGCCAATCATTTACACCTTGTATAATGTATGGAACCCACTCTTCTGGAGTAGCTCTATCCACATAATATACAATTTGTTTTTTTGGTTCTACTAACTCTCCTCTTTTAAACTTTTCAATATCTTCATCTTTAACTTCTAAACGATATCTGTCTAAATAAGTAACAGTTTTACTTTTTTGAGCTTTTAAACCATAATCAGTCTGCCCTCTAGCAAACCAACCTACACGCTCATCAAAATATCTACGTTTCATTGGTACTTTTGGCAATAGCACCATAGAATTACTCATTTCTAAAGTTATTGAACCAATAGCGCTATTAGATGGTGGTCTATTTGCAAAATATGTTTTTATATGTCTTACTTCTATATTTTCTGGATAACTACTTACTCTATCTATATAAGATCTAGTTTTATCCATTCTTGTAGCTTGGTATGCTCTTCTGTAAAAAGCAGGAAAACCTAATGGTTTTACATCAGTAGAAAATAAAGAGGTTGCATCTATTACAGTTGCAGTAGAATCTTTACTAAAAGCTTTTATAGGAAAAGAAAATAAAATAGGCTCTAAATTAGAGTTAACTACAGCTTCATGTACTGGTAAAATGGTATCAGCAACCACATCATGAGATACCACTCTTAAAAGGATATTCTTATTTTTTTTCTCCCAACGTAATACTTGTGTGTTGGTTTTACCACCACCAAAACCAATATTACTAGCAGTTTTAGCGATTCTTGTTACCATTAACATTTCTCTTCTTAATAGAGAATCTGGTATTTCGAATAAATATTTATCGTCTTTGGTGTGCACTTTAAACAAACCATCGTCTGTTTTGTGCTCTTTAGTTACAACTTTACTGTAAGGTTGTATGCCTCCTTTTTTTGGTTTTGGTTTAGGTTTGGCCGCCGTTTTTGGGGCTTCTTTTTTCTTTTTCTTCCAAAATTGAGCAGAAGTTTCCGTTGAAAAACCGAATACAAAAGCAACTAAAAGAAGTTTGATTAGGACTTTTTTTGTCATTATAAATTTGATTTAAATTAGTGTGTCCGAAGTTAGGTAAACTGATTAGCTTGGGCTCTTAAAAATTTGTTAAAGAGATTTGCTTTTTTTTGTTAAAATTTAGAATAAAAAAAGCCTTTAGAACTAATTCTAAAGGCTTTAAATAAATAGTTTTTATTTTTAAAGATTAAACATATTTTTAATCTTTTCTACATAATCTAATTTTTCCCATGTAAAGGTTTCTACTTCTTCAGAAACAGTTTCTCCCATTGGATTTGTAAATGTAACTGTTTTAATTTCTGGAGTTCTTCCCATATGCCCATAAGCAGCAGTATCTGAGTAAATTGGTGTTCTTAATTTTAGACGTTGCTCTATAAAATAAGGACGCATATCAAAAATTTTAGCAACTTTTTTACTGATTTCTCCATCCGTTAAATCTACTTTAGCTGTTCCGTAAGTTTCTACATTGATACTCGTAGGTTCAGCAACACCAATAGCATAAGAAACTTGTACTAAAACCTCTTTACATAAACCAGCTGCAACTAAGTTTTTAGCAATATGCCTTGTAGCGTAAGCTCCAGATCTATCCACTTTACTTGGGTCTTTTCCAGAAAAAGCGCCTCCCCCATGAGCACCTTTTCCACCATAAGTGTCTACTATAATTTTACGGCCTGTTAAACCTGTGTCTCCATGAGGACCACCAATTACAAAAACACCCGTTGGGTTTATATGGTAGGTGATATTATCTGTAAATAATTTCTGAATGTGAGCAGGTAATTTTGCAACCACTCTAGGTATTAAAATTTCTACAATATCTTTTTTAATTTTTGTCAACATTACTTCATCAGATTCATCAAAATCATCATGTTGAGTAGAAACAACAATAGCGTCTATCCTTTGTGGCTTGTTATCATCAGAATACTCAATAGTAACTTGGCTTTTTGCATCTGGTCTTAAATAAGTAATATCTTTATTTTCTCTTCGTAATACAGCCAGTTCTTTTAACAATCTGTGAGATAACTCCAAAGCCAAAGGCATGTAGTTTTCAGTCTCATCAGTAGCATAGCCAAACATCATCCCTTGATCTCCTGCACCTTGTTCTTCTGGGCTAGATCTATCTACACCTTGGTTGATGTCTGGAGATTGTTCATGTATGGCAGATAAAACACCACAAGAATTGCCATCAAACATATACTCTCCTTTGGTATACCCAATTTTGTTAATTACTTCTCTAGCAATTTGTTGTACGTCTAAATAAGTTTTAGATTTTACTTCTCCAGCTAAAACAACTTGCCCTGTTGTTACTAAGGTTTCGCAAGCAACTTTACTGCTTTTATCAAAAGCTAAAAAATTATCTATTAGTGCATCAGAAATTTGATCTGCAACTTTATCTGGATGTCCTTCAGAAACACTTTCTGAGGTAAATAAATATGACATATTTTATTCTTTTTTTATTTTAAAATAATTAGATGACAAATAAATTTTGATTGCAAAGTCGCTAAAAGAAGTAGGTAATTACTGCTTTAGCATTTTTTTAATGAGGTTGCAATCAGTTCAAATTTTTCCTCTAAGTTTTGTGCAAAGCTACATTATAAAAATATAATTGCGTATAATTTTGTGATAATTTTTTCTGATAGTATCATTAATTAAATAATTTTAACTTGTTTATGCCTCACTTTTTTAAGAATGATGAATTTTTTAAGCTATTATTTATAGAATCTATATAAAATTTAAAAAAACTACTTTTTAATTTGGATATTAAATTTTTCTGAACATATATTTGCATTCACAAAGTTCAATAACTTATTGAAATGTTATCAAGAAAGGTGGAGGGATTAGACCCTGTGAAACCTTAGCAACCCTTTAGAGATAAAGAAGGTGCTACATTCTACTCAATTATTTTTAATATTTGGATAGATAACAAAAAAGAATTTTCCAGTTCTGGGAGATACTAATTTCTTAATAACATTTTTCTAGTAAGTACATCGGTAAAAAAAGAAACTGATGCATTTGACTTTTGTTTTAATTATTTATTAACTCAAAAAAAATAGAAAAATGAGTACACAAAAATTAGCAACAAATGCGTTGCATGCAGGACATGATGTAACAACAAACGGAGGCACAAGAGCAGTACCAATATACCAAACATCTTCGTATGTTTTTAACAACTCAGAACATGCGGCAAACCTTTTTTCATTAAAAGAATTAGGTTTTATTTATACACGTTTAAACAATCCAACAAATCAAATTTTACAAGACCGTTTGGCAGCTGTAGAAGGCGGAATTGGAGCTGTAGTTTTTGCTTCTGGTACAGCAGCAATTGCAACTGGCTTATTAACACTTTTAAAAGCTGGAGATCATATTGTAGCTTCTAGTAGTTTGTATGGAGGGACGTATAATTTATTAAGTGTTACTTTACCAAGATTTGGTATTACAACTACGTTTGTAGATGCTTCTGAACCAGAAAAATTTGGTAAAGCAGTGCAAGAGAATACGAGAGCTTTTTTTGTAGAATCTTTAGGAAACCCTAAATTAGATGTATTAGATTTAGAAGCAATTTCTGAACACGCAAAAAAAGCAGAGGTACCTTTTATTGTTGATAACACTGTAGCAACTCCAGTGTTATTAAATCCTATTAAACACGGTGCAAACATTGTAATTCACTCTTTAACAAAATATATTGGTGGTCAAGGAACCTCTTTAGGTGGTGCAATTATAGATGCAGGAACATTCAATTGGGCAAATGGAAAATTCCCTGAATTTACAGAACCTTCTGCAGGATATCATGGTTTAAAATATTATGAAACTTTAGGAGCAGCTTCTTATACGTTTAAATTAATTTTAGAAGGATTGCGTGATTTTGGAGGTGCATTAAGTCCAACAAATGCGTTTAATATCATTCAAGGTTTAGAAACTTTACCTGTAAGAATTAAACAACATTCAGAAAATGCTTTAGAATTAGCAAAGTGGTTAGAAAAACAAGACGAAGTGGCTTGGGTAAATTACCCTGGTTTAGAGAGTAATAAATACAATACTTTAGCTAAAAAATATTTGCCAAAAGGGCAAAGTGGAATTGTAACTTTTGGACCTAAAAAAGGTTTTGAAGCTGCAAAAACAATTGCAGATAAAACCAAAATATTCTCTTTATTAGCAAATATTGGCGATACAAAATCGTTAATTATTCATCCAGCGAGTACAACACATCAACAATTAGATGAAGCTGCACAAGAAGGCGCTGGTGTGTCATCAGATTTAATTAGATTGTCTGTTGGTATTGAGGATTTAGAAGATTTAAAAGCAGATTTAAAAGCCGCTTTTTCAGAAATATAATATTTATTAAACTGTCATTTTGAGCGAAATGAAATGAAGTCGAAAAATCTTAACATTGATTTTAGATTTCTCCACAAGGTCGAAATGACAGGTTATTTATTTTACAAATAAATTTGACACATCCATTAGAACATATTAAAATAAGAGATTTTACCACAGAAGCTGGTGTAATAATTCCTGAATTAAATTTGAGTTATCAAGTTTTTGGTCAAGAATTAGGCACAGCACCTGTGGTTTTAATCAATCACGCATTAACTGGTAATAGTGATGTTGCTGGTAAAAATGGTTGGTGGCTTGATATTGTTGGAAAAGAAAAAGCCATAAACACCTCGTTTTATAGCATCTTATCTTTTAATATTCCTGGGAATGGTTTCGATGGTTTTTTAATTGAAAATTATAAAGATTTTATTGCAAGAGATATTGCTAGAATTTTTATTGAAGGATTAAAAACACTTAAAATAAAGCAATTATTTGCCTTAATTGGGGGTTCTTTAGGTGGTGGAATTGCTTGGGAAATGGTGGCTTTAGAGAATAAATTAACGCAATATTTTTTACCAATAGCAACCGATTGGAAATCTACAGATTGGTTAATTGCCAATTGCCAAATACAAGAACAGTTTTTGGTAAACTCCAGCAATCCTGTACACGATGCAAGAATGCATGCGATGTTATGTTACAGAACACCAGAATCTTTTAAAGAACGTTTTCATCGCTCTAAAAAAGAAAACTCAGACGTTTTTAATGTAGAAAGTTGGTTGTTACATCATGGTAAAAAATTGCAAGAACGTTATCAGTTATCTTCTTATAAATTGATGAATCAATTATTAAAAAGTATTGATGTTACCCAAAATGGAGAAAAAAACAGCAGTCTTTTAGACAAGATTGAAGCAAATATTCACATTATTGGGGTAGATTCAGATTTGTTTTTTACGGCTGAAGAAAATAGAGAGACGCATAAAAAATTGGCATTAACAAAAGAAAACGTAACCTATAACGAAATAAATTCTGTACATGGTCATGATGCATTTTTAATGGAATATGACCAGCTTCAAAAAATAATAGAACCGATTTTTAATAAAGATTATAGTGCAAAAAAGATGAAAGTAATAAAATTTGGTGGTAAGTCTTTGGCCAATGGTGTTGGATTACAAAACACCATAGAAATTATTTTAGACAAATATAAAAACGGAGAAAAATTTACAGTAGTTGTCTCTGCAAGAGGAACAACCACCAACGATTTAGAGACTCTTTTAGAGAAAGCTGCAAAAAAAGAAACCTATAAATCTGCATTTGATGCATTTAAAGAATATCAACAAAAACCTAATGATAAAATAGATTTTAGTAAAGAGTTTAAAACTTTAGAAACAATTTTCGAAGGCGTTTCTTTGTTAGGTGATTATAGTAATAAAATTAAAGATGAAGTTTTAGCACAAGGAGAAATACTATCATCAAAACTATTAACTAGTTTAATTGAAAAGGAAGGCATTTCAGCGAAAGTTGTAGATACAAGAAACTTAATTATTACTGATGATAATTTTGGAAATGCACAACCCATACAAGCATTATCATCAGAAAACGTAATTTCTTATTTTAAAGAAAATGAAAAAAGCGTAAATATTCTTACAGGTTTTATTGCCTCTAGTAAAAAAGGAGAAACCACAACTTTAGGTAGAAATGGAAGTAATTACACTGCTGCATTAATAGCCAATTATTTAGATGCCAATGAGCTACAAAATTATACACATGTTAGTGGAATTTTTACAGCAAACCCTGATTTGGTAGCTGATGCAAAAAAAATAGAAAAGTTATCGTTTTCAGAAGCGAATGAATTGGCAAATTTTGGAGCAACTATTTTACACGCAAAAACCATTATTCCATTATTAGAAAAGAACATAAATCTTCGTATTTTAAATACTTTTCAAAAAGAAGACAAAGGCACTTTAATAACAGCAGAATCTTCCGAAAAAGGAATCAAATCTATCTCTACAATTAGCAATGTTTCTTTGCTAAATTTCGAAGGAAGAGGTTTGTTGGGTAAAGTAGGTGTAGATGCACGTATTTTTAGAGCTTTAAGTCAAAATAATATAAGTGTAAGCATCATTTCTCAAGGCTCTTCAGAAAGAGGAATTGGTTTAATAATCGACTCAAACAGAGCAAATGAAGCAGTTTTAGCCTTAGAAAGAGAATTTGAAAACGACTTTTATGCACAAGATGTAAACCAGATTTCTATTGTAGATAATGTGGCTGTAATTTCTATCATTGGTCAAGATTTAAGTGAGTTTCATTTGCCTTACAATGCATTGATTAAAAACCAAATTGTTCCTGTTTTATTTAACAATACTGTTACTGGTAAAAATGTGAGTTTGGTGGTTAAAAAAACAGAGCTTCATAAAGCAGTAAATGTAATTCACGGACAAGTTTTTGGAATTGCAAAAAAAGTAAATATTGCCATTTTTGGTAAAGGTTTGGTGGGGGGCACATTAATTAACCAAATTATAGAAAACGCACCTTCTGTTTTAGAACGTAGAAAAATTCAATTAAATGTTTTTGCAGTAGCTAATTCTAAAAAAATATTGCTACAAAAAAATGGAGTCACTAAAAATTGGGAGCAAGATTTAGAGGAAAAAGGTGAAGAAAATAGTAGTGTAAGTGATATTATTGAGTTTACAAAAACACATCATCTCGAAAATTTAATTGCGGTAGATAATACTGCAAGTGTGCCATTTGTAGAAAATTATATTCCCTTGATAGAAGCTGGTTTCGATTTGGTTTCATGTAATAAAATAGCCAATACACTTTCTTTTGATTTTTATAAAGAAATTCGTGCCAAGTTAAAAGAATACAAAAAACAATATTTGTACGAAACCAATGTTGGTGCAGGTTTACCATTGATAGATACCATTCGTTTGTTACACGAATCTGGAGAAAATATCACCAAAATTAGAGGTGTATTTTCTGGGAGTTTAAGTTATTTATTCAATACATTTTCAGTACAAGAGAAACCATTTTCTGAAGTTTTAAAATCTGCAATAGAAGCTGGTTTTACAGAGCCAGATCCAAGAGAAGATTTAGGTGGAAATGATGTTGCCAGAAAATTGTTAATTTTAGCAAGAGAACTAGAATTAGAAAACGAGTTTGATGATGTAAATATCAAAAATTTAATTCCAGAAAATTTAAGAAAAGGCACAGTTGCTGAATTTTTATCGAATTTAGAATTGATGAACGAAGAATATCAGCAATTAAAAGAAAGTCAACAAGAAAATCATGTTTTACGCTACATTGGCGAATTAAGTGGAGATTTATCAAAAGAAACAGGCAATTTAGAGGTAAAACTGGTTTCTGTTTCTAAAAATTCACCTTTAGGTTCTTTAAAAGGTTCAGATGCAATCTTTGAAATTTATACAGAATCTTATGGAGAGCAACCTATTGTAATACAAGGTGCAGGTGCTGGGAATAAAGTAACAGCAAGAGGGGTTTTTGGAGATATTTTAAGATTAGCAAAACATAATAATTGACACAGGGTGTTATACTGAACTTAATTCAGTATCAAAAAAAAATTATGGTTTTTGGTTTTTATTTAACAACAAAAAACATCAAACAATAACCAGCAACAAAAAACAAATGAAAAATTTCGAAACAGAAGCTATAAGAAACCAAACAGAAAGAACTCAATTTTCTGAACATTCTACGCCTTTATATTTAACATCAAGTTTTGTTTTTGAAGACGCAGAAGAAATGAGAGCTTCTTTTGCAGAAGAAAAACAACGTAATTTATACAGTAGATTTACCAACCCAAATACCACAGAATTTACAGATAAAATTGT
>NZ_CBFHJT010000045.1:0-13257 GCF_965656025.1 Polaribacter sp. | reverse complement strand
TTGAATTAAAAGGAGGTATAGAAGCAGGTAAAAAATTTTTAAACAATATTAAAATGTGTTCCTTATCTGCAAACTTAGGAGACACTAGAACTATAGTTACACATCCATCCTCTACAACGCATGGTAGACTTTCTGAAGAAGATAGACTAGAAGTAGGGATTACAAAAGGCTTGGTTAGGGTTTCTGTAGGTTTAGAAAATGTTGCAGATATTATTGCAGATTTAGAGCAGGCTCTAAATGCCTAAATAATTTTAATTTGCGTATTTTTGAAATATGCTTTCTAAAAAAACAAAATACGGTATTAAGGCACTTACTTTTCTAGCGAGACAAGAAAATAAAGAACCTGTGCAAATTGCTACTATATCTAAAAGTGAAAATATCTCCTTAAAATTTTTAGAAAGTATTCTACTTACTCTAAAAAAAAACGGGATTTTAGGTTCTAAAAAAGGAAAAGGTGGTGGCTACTATCTTTTAAAAGATTCCTCAGAAATTCAAATGACAACTGTAATGAGAATTTTAGAAGGCCCCATCTCTATGGTACCTTGTGTAAGTTTAAATTTTTATGAAAAATGTGATGATTGTCCAAATGAAAACGCCTGTTCGGTGCACAAATTAATGTTGCAAGTTAGAGATAGTACATTACAGATTTTTAGACATACTACTTTGGCAGATTTATGTATGTGCTAATTTTAAATGTTTAAAGAACTTCTTTTTATTCCATAATTTTTCTTTTCTCCCTTTTTAAAATTCATAATAAAACAGCTCTTTCTTTATTAATCTATTAAATCTATAGGGTAATTATAAATTAATTTAATTTTAAACATGTTTCCTCCATTTTATGCAGTATGTTTGTAATCCCTATTAATTAAGTAGGGTATTTGAATTATTATTAATTATTTATGATTTTAGATCAAATCATTTTTAGTAAAAAAGCACAAGGCAAAGGTTTTGAAGATGATAGAGGTTCTGAAAAACCTTTGCGAAGTGTTTTGAAAGCTTTGAGTTGGAGGGTTATTGGAACGTTAGATACCTTAGTGGTTTCTTATGTTTTAACAGGAGAAATTGCACTGGCAACTTCTATTGCTTCTATAGATTTTTTAACAAAATTAGTATTGTATTTCTTTCATGAAAGAATTTGGAATAAAATAAAATGGGGAAAATAATGAACTTGAATATTGAAGAAGTAAATGAATTTTTATCAGATAAAAATCCGTTAGATATTGTAAAATGGGCAGTTTCAATAGCAGAAAATCCGGTAGTTACTACAAATTTTAGGCCTTATGAAGTTGCCATTTTAAACGCAGTTACAGAAGTAAAACAGGATATAAAAGTTATTTGGTGCGATACTGGTTACAACACAGTACAAACTTATAAACATGCAGAAGAAATTATCGAAAAACTGAATTTAAACATCCAATTGTATGTGCCAAAGCAAACAGTGGCTCATAGAAATGTGGTATTGGGTGTACCCTCAATTGATGATAAAAAACACGCTCTTTTTACAAAACAAGTAAAATTAGAACCTTTCACTAGAGCTATAAAAGAACATCAACCAGATGTTTGGTTTACCAACTTAAGAAAAGGACAAACAGCATTTAGAAATAGTATCAATATTGTATCACAAAGTAAAGATGGTATTATTAAAGTAAGTCCTTTCTACAATTGGTCAGAAAAAGACTTAGATACTTATTTAGAGCAATATAATTTACCAAATGAGTTCACTTATTTCGACCCAACAAAAGTAGAAAGTAATAGAGAATGTGGTTTGCATATCTAAAAAACATGATTATGAATCAAAGAACAATACAAGTAGATGCTTTAGAAAGCGAAGCCATATATATTTTTAGAGAAGTAGTGGCTCAATTTGAAAAACCTGTATTACTTTTTTCTGGAGGAAAAGACAGTATTACACTGGTAAGATTAGCACAAAAAGCTTTTTATCCTGCAAAAATCCCTTTCCCTTTAATGCATATAGATACAGGGCACAATTTTCCGGAAACTATAAAATTTAGAGATGATTTAGTAAGAGAATTAGGTGTAGAATTAATAGTAAGAAACGTACAAGATAACATTGATAATGGTAGCGTAAAAGAAGAAACTGGCAGATATGCAAGTAGAAATATCTTACAAACAGAGACATTGTTAGATGCTATAGAAGAGTTTGGTTTTGATGCTTGTATTGGCGGTGCAAGAAGAGATGAAGAAAAAGCAAGAGCCAAAGAACGTATTTTTTCTGTTAGAGATGATTTTGGTCAATGGGACGAAAAAAATCAACGTCCAGAATTGTTTGATATGTTAAACGGAAAAATAGATTTAGGACAAAATGTACGTGTTTTCCCTATTTCAAATTGGACAGAGTTAGACGTTTGGTCTTACATCCAAAAAGAAAATATCAAAATTCCATCCATCTATTTTGCTCACAAAAGAAAAACATTTTTAAGAGATGGTTTAATCTGGTCTGCAGATGATGCTGTTGTTTATAGAGATAAAGAAGAAGAAGTGGTAGAAAGAATGGTACGTTTTAGAACGGTTGGTGATATGAGTTGTACAGCCGCAGTTTTATCTGATGCTGTAGATATTGTAAAAGTTGTGGAAGAAATTAGAGATTCCTCCATTTCAGAAAGAGGAGCAAGAATAGATGACAAACGATCTGAAGCAGCTATGGAAAAACGCAAACAACAGGGGTATTTTTAAAATTATAGTTTTCGGTTTTTAGTAGATGGTTCATATTAAATAACCATCATTCATTAACCAATAACAACAAACCAAAAAGAATGAACGTATTAAAAATAGCAACCGCAGGAAGTGTAGATGATGGTAAAAGTACCTTAATAGGACGTTTATTATACGATACAAAATCACTAACAGATGATAAGTTAGAGGCTATAAAAGAAAAAAGTAAACAAAGGGGTTTTGATTATTTAGATTTTTCTCTGGCGACAGATGGTTTAGTTGCAGAGCGCGAACAGGGAATTACCATAGACGTTGCACACATTTACTTTTCAACAAGAAAAAAAAGTTTCATTATTGCAGATGCACCAGGTCATATAGAATATACAAGAAATATGGTTACTGGCGCTTCAACCGCACATGCTTCTATTGTTTTAATTGATGCAAGAAATGGAGTTGTAGAGCAAACATACCGTCATTTTTTTATCAATAATTTATTACGAATTAAAGATGTGGTAATTGCCATTAATAAAATGGATTTGGTCGACTTTTCTGAAGAAAAGTATAATATCATCAAAGGAGAAATAGAGTATTTAGCTAGTAAAAGCGGATATAAAAATCAGAATTTAACTTTTATTCCTTTGTCTGCTTTACAAGGCGATAATGTTGTAGAAAAATCTGAAAATATGCCATGGTACAAAGGCGAAACTTTATTGCATCATTTAGAAAGGTTGGATGCAGAAGATATTAATGAAATTTCAGAAACACGTTTTCCTGTGCAAACTGTTATTAGACCTAAAACTTCTGAATATCATGATTTTAGAGGTTATGCAGGTAAAATTTATGGAGGCAATTTGTCTATTGGAGATGCCATTACAGTATTGCCATCAAAAACAAAATCAACCATAAAAAGTATTCATTTTTTTGAAGATGAGTATGTTACTGCAAAAAGCGGAAGTTCTGTAACCATCACATTATCAGATAATGTAAACGTAAGTAGAGGAGATATGCTGGTAAAAACAAATGAAGAACCCACAGTTACCAAACAACTAAATGCTACCATTTGTTGGATGGATAAAGAACCTTTACAAGCATCACAAAAATATTACATCAAACATGGTGTAAATGATGCGCAAGCAAAAATAACCCAATTAAATAGCATTATAAAAACAGATTTTTCAGGAAAATTAGAAAATCCTTCAGCGTTAGAATTAAACCAAATTGGTGATGTTCAGTTAAAGTTGAGTAAGCCATTATCAGTAGATACTTACAATCAGAATAAATCGAATGGTGCATTTATTTTAATCAATCCAAAAACAAACAATACAGTTGGTGTTGGTTTTATCCGATAAATAAAAAAGAGAATATGCAAAGTTTTAGAACCGAAATAGAAAATCCAGTTGTAGAAAAAGATATTATTGAATTAGCAGATAAAATTGCTGCATTTAATAACCTACAAATTGATGAAGAAAAATTTAGAAGCTTACGTTTAGCAAGAGGTGTGTATGGTCAACGTCAGCAAGGTGTTCAAATGATTCGTATCAAATTACCTTATGGTAAGGTTAAAAGCAATCAGTTAAAAAGAATTGCAGCAGTTTCAGATGAATATTCAAGAGGAAGATTACATATTACAACACGTCAAGATATTCAAATACACTATGTAGATTTGAACAGAACGCCACAATTATGGGCAGAATTGGAACGAGATAAAGTAACCTTAAGAGAAGCCTGTGGAAATACGGTTAGAAATGTAACCGCTTCAGAAACAGC
The DNA here is from genome assembly GCF_965656025.1 of Polaribacter sp. GTDB lineage: Bacteria > Bacteroidota > Bacteroidia > Flavobacteriales > Flavobacteriaceae > Polaribacter. Next base: position 8,817 of record NZ_CBFHJT010000045.1, on the reverse strand, counting down.
AGGTATAGATGTAAACGAACCATTTGATGTTTCTCCATATGCTGATGCACTTTTCAAGTTTTTTTTAAGAAACCCTATTTGTCAAGAAATGGGCCGAAAATTTAAAGTTTCTTTTTCATCTTCCGATGAAGATACAGGACTTTCTTATATGCACGATTTAGGTTTTATCGCCAAAATAGAAAATGGTGTTCGAGGTTTTAAAGTGATGCTTGGTGGCGGTTTAGGATCGCAACCAAGACATGCCGATTTGTTTTATGATTTTTTACCAAGTGATAAAGTAATTCCTTTAATGGAAGGTGTTTTAAGAATTTTTGACAGATATGGAGAGCGTAAAAGTAGAGCCAAAGCAAGGATGAAATTCTTAATAAAAGACATTGGTTTAGATGCTTTTAAAGAATTGGTAGAGAAAGAACAAAAAGCAATTGAATTCAAATCAGTAGAAATTGATGCGGATGCTTATGAAACTTCAAAACCTGTTGATGTAAACGAAATACCAAAAGCAGAAATTAAAAATCAGCAAGCATTTGAAACTTGGAAATTAACCAATGTAGTTCCTCAAAAACAAGCAGGTTTTGTTGCTATCGGTATTAAAGTTTTATTAGGTGATTTTTATACAGACAAAGCAAGATTATTAGCTGATTTAGTTGAAAATTATGCAGCTGGAGAAATTAGATTATCGCTACGTCAAAATATTTTAATTCCTTTTGTAAAAGAAGCATTCGTTCCTTTCCTTTATCAAGAATTAGAAAAATTAGGTTTTGTAGAGGCGGGTTATAATAAAGCAGTAGATATTACTGCTTGTCCAGGAACTGATACTTGTAATTTAGGTATTGCAAGTAGCACAGGGATTGCAGAAGAATTAGAAAGAGTTATAGCTGCAGAATATCCTCAATATTTAAAAAATGAAGATTTAATCATTAAAATAAGTGGTTGTATGAACGCTTGTGGGCAGCATAATATGGCAAATATTGGCTTTCAAGGTATGTCTGTTCGTACACCAGAAAAGTTAGTAGCTCCAGCTTTACAAGTACTTTTAGGTGGTGGAAATTTAGGTGATGGGAATGGAATTTTTGCAGATAAAGTAGTAAAAGTTCCCAGCAGAAGAGGTCCAGAAGCTTTACGTAGAATTTTAAATGATTTTGAAGCAAACGCAAACGGAAAGAAATTTGTAGATTATTATAAAATAACAGGCGAGCGTTATTTTTATGATTTGTTAAATGATTTACAAGATGTTACCAACTTAACCCAAGAAGATTTTATTGATTGGGGAACCAATGAAGAATATGTAAAAGAAATCGGAATTGGAGAATGTGCAGGTGTTGTTATCGATTTAATTGCAACTTTATTTTTAGAAAGCGAAGAGAAAATTGAAAACGCAAAAGAAGCTTTTGTAAACAAAGTATATTCAAATGCTATTTATCATACCTATAGTTCTTTAGTAAACTCTGCAAAAGCATTGTTGTTGGCAGAAAATATCAAAACAAATTCACAAGCAAACATTATTAAATTGTTTGATGCCCATTTTATCGATACTAAAAAACTTGATATAGGAACTTCATTTTCTGATTTCATTTATCAAATAAATAAATACGCGCCAAAAGAAGAGTTTGCAAAAAAATATATAAAAGATGCTGAGTATTTTTTACAACAAGTAAGAGCTTTTAGAACACAAGAAACAGCAACCAAAACAACTGTAAATTAGTAAGTATGATTTTTAAAAACCCCAAATTAACAGTAGTTGGTGCAGGTCCTGGAGATGTAGATTTAATCACCTTAAAAGCAATAAAAGTTCTAAAATCTGCAGATGTTGTTTTATATGATGCTTTGGTAAATGAAGAATTATTAGATTTTATCAACCCTAAAGCAGAACTTGTTTTTGTAGGAAAAAGAAGAGGTTGTTACAGATATCAACAAGAACAAATTAACGATTTAATTGTAGCCAGAGCAAAATCAAAAGGTCACGTAGTACGTTTAAAAGGTGGTGATCCGTTTATTTTTGGACGTGGAGCAGAAGAAATGGAATTTGCTGTAAAACATGGTCTAGAAACAGCGATGGTTCCTGGTATTTCATCTTCTTTAGCTGTACCTGCATATCAAAATATACCTTTAACAAAAAGAGGAAGTGCAGAAAGTTTTTGGGTAATAACGGGTACAACCAAAGATCATAAACTCTCTAAAGATGTAGCTTTAGCCTCAAAATCTAATGCAACTGTTGTTATTTTAATGGGAATGGGAAAATTACCAGAAATTGTCAACCTCTTTCAAAAAGAAGGAAAAAACGATTTGCCAATAGCTATTATTCAAGATGGAACTACAATTAGAGAAAAAATTGGAATAGGTACAGTAGATACTATTTTAAAAGTTGTAGAAACTCAAGAATTAAGCAACCCTGCTATTATTGTTTTAGGCGAAGTTGTAAATCATAGAGCAGATTTACTAGATGTAAAACAGCAATATTCTAAAGAGTTGGCGTTATAATTTTAAGTTGATGGAAAGAAATAATTTATATCCTATTTTTTTAAAATCAAAAAATCTAAACTTTCTAATTGTTGGCGGAGGTTTTGTGGCTGAAGAAAAACTAACATTTTTATTAAAATCGAGCACAGATGCAAAAGTAACCATGGTATCTCCAATGTTTAGAGAGGATACTATTGAATTGGCAAAAAAAGGATGTGTCACATTAGTTAAAGATACATATCAAAAAAAATATTTACAAGGTAGACATATTGTAGTGGCTACAACAGATATACCAGAAGTAAATGTGCAAGTTTGGAAAGATTGTAGAGCAGAAGCGAAACTAGTAAATGTAGCTGATAATCCACCCTATTGCGATTTTTATATGGGCGGAATTGTAACCAAGGGAAATGTAAAAGTAGCCATTTCTACCAACGGAAAATCACCCACAACCGCCAAAAGATTGCGTCAGTTTTTTGAAGATGTAATTCCAGAAAATGTAGATGATTTGGTTAAAAATTTAAATGAATATAGAAAAACAATCAAAGGAAACTTTGAAGAAAAAGTAGAAAAACTAAACGAGTTTACAAAAAGTTTGGTAGAAAAATAAAAACGGCTAAAAGCAAATAGCTAAAAGCAAATTTAAAAAAAATGATTACAACAGACATACTAATTATCGGTGCAGGACCCACAGGATTATTTACCGTTTTTGAAGCAGGTTTATTAAAATTAAAGTGTCATTTAATAGATGCTTTGCCACAACCAGGAGGCCAGTGTTCAGAAATATACCCAAAAAAACCAATATATGACATTCCTGCATATCCAGAAATTTTAGCAGGAGACTTAACAAAAAATTTACTTGAGCAAATCAAGCAATTTGAACCTGGTTTTACTTTAGGAGAAAGAGCAGAAACTATAGATAAATTAGAAGATGGTACTTTTATAGTTACTACAAATAAAGGTACAAAACATCATGCAAAAGTAGTAGCAATTGCGGGTGGTTTAGGTTCTTTTGAACCGAGAAAACCATTGTTAGAAAACCTTGCAAAATTTGAAGATTATGGTGTAGAGTATATCATAAAAGAGCCAGAATTTTACAGAAATAAAAAAGTAGTAATTTCTGGTGGTGGAGACTCTGCTTTAGATTGGGCTATTTTCTTGTCTGATGTTGCCTCAGAAGTAACTTTAATTCATAGAAGAAACGAATTTAGAGGTGCTTTAGATTCTGTAGAAAAAGTTCAAGAATTAAAAAACTTAGGCAAAATAAATCTTATAACTCCAGCAGAAGTAAAAGCTGTTTTAGGTACAGATAAGGTAACTGGTGTTGTTGTAGAAAAAAAAGGAGAAGATTCTTTTATAATCGACACAGATCATTTTATCCCGCTTTTTGGCTTATCACCAAAATTAGGGCCAATTGGTAACTGGGGCTTAGAAATAGAAAAAAATGCCATCAAAGTAAATAATGCATTAGATTATCAAACCAATATTCCAGGTATTTATGCCATTGGCGATGTAAACACCTATCCTGGAAAATTAAAATTAATTTTATGCGGTTTTCACGAAGCTACATTAATGTGTCAAAGTGCCTATAAAAGAATTTTTCCAGACAAAAAATACGTAATGAAATATACCACAGTTGGTGGTGTAGATGGTTTTGATGGTACAAGAAAAGAAGCACCAAAAGCAGTTGTAAAAGCAATTCAATAAATAAACTCCTGCAAGGTTTCCAAAACCTTGTAGATTTAAATAGAAGAATTATTAGAAGCTATTTCCAGCTTTCAGCACTCGCTTTTTTTATGCTGAATTTATTTCAGTAGCTGTTCATATTTAAAGGTTATTTTTTTACTATTTAAAATACTAAATAAAGTTTAGAATAAAAAAGAGCTCAAACAGATGCTTCAATCTGGGCTAAACTTGTTTGAAACAAAACGCTTTATTACAGCCAATAGCAAATTTAAAAGCATAAAGAAGAAACAGCTTTTAAAAACTTAAAAGTTTAAAACCTTAAATTGTTAGGATTACTTAACTTTGTAGACTCAATAACGAGAAGAAGAATATACGAATAGCTAAATACTAAAGTCCAACAAATAAAAAGATGCAAGACATCAATATAAAAATAACAGACAGAAATGGCGTAACACATGATGTAGTTGCACCAACAGACATGGCAATGAACTTAATGGAAGTGGTTCGTTCTTACGAATTGGCAGAAGAAGGAACCATTGGTATTTGTGGCGGAATGGCAATGTGTGCATCTTGTCAATGTTATGTAAAATCTGATCACGAATTACCAGAAATGACAGATGATGAAGATGCAATGTTAGCAGAAGCATTTCATGTAGAAGATAACAGTAGGTTGGGTTGTCAGATTCAAATGACTCCAGAAATTAACGGACTAGAAGTAGAATTGGCACCAGAATCTTAAACTGTATGAAAGAAGTAGTAGAAAATACTCTCCTAAAAAATTATAGTATGTGTTTAAGAGACGCTGTAAAAGTTTTTACAAAAGCACTAATTAATGGTTTGTTTGATGAGACTTATCAGAAAGAACATGGTGCAAAAACAAAAAATAAATTCTTTAAAATTTTAGAGAGATTAGAAGTTGATAACGAAAACTGTTCTTGGGCTGCTTTTGAAAATGCATTTCCTGAAATTAGAAAAAAATTAGATTTAGATGCGCTAGCTGCTTTAAATAGAGATCCTGCCGCAAAAAGTTTACGAGAAATTTATTTAGCATATCCAGGTTTTTATGCAATTGCAGTGTACAGGTTAAGCAATCAATTATTAAAACAAGAAATTCCTGTTTTACCAAGAATGATGAGTGAGTTTGCGCATAGTACAACAGGTACAGATATACATCCTGGTGCCGAAATTGGAGACTCTTTTTTTATAGATCATGCAACAGGAATTGTAATTGGTGAAACTACCATAATTAAAGATAATGTAACCATTTTTCAAGGGGTAACTTTAGGCGGAATTCAAGTTAAAAAAAATATGGCATCTACTAAAAGACATCCAACCATAGAAAACAATGTTGTCATTTATGCAAATGCAACAATTTTAGGTGGCGATGTTGTTGTTGGAGAAAACTCTGTAATTGGCGCTAATGTATGTGTAACAGAATCAATTTCAAAAAACTCAGTGGTTACAGTACAAGCAGAAAATAAAATCTTTCAAAGAAAATAAATCACATGAAAACAAAAAGTATCATAGATTTTGTTGGTAACACACCTTTGGTGGAAGCTCAAAATATTTTTAAAAAAGAAGGTGTAACCTTGTTATTAAAATTAGAAGGAAATAATCCTGGTGGTAGCGTAAAAGATAGAGCTGCTTACAATATGATTTCTGAAGCTTTAAAAAGAAATAATATTAAAAAAGGTGATACTTTGGTAGAAGCAACCAGTGGTAATACAGGTATTGCATTGGCTTTAATGGCAAAAGTTTTGGGAGTAAATATGGTCTTGGTAATGCCAGAAAACTCAACCATAGAAAGAGTAAAAACCATGAGAGCTTATGGTGCAAAAGTGCATTTAACTCCGCAAGAATTAGGTATGGAAGGTTCTATAGATTTTGCTTTAAAATTAAAATATAAAAAAGGTTATTTTAGACTAAATCAGTTTGATAACACAGACAACTCAAAAGCACATTACAAAACAACTGGACCAGAAATTTGGAGAGATACAGAAGGTAAAGTAACACATTTTGTTGCTGCAATGGGTACTACAGGAACTATTATGGGGGTTTCAGATTTTTTAAAAGAAAAAAATAAAGACATTACCATTGTAGGCGCTCAACCTAAAAACGGAGCTAAAATACCAGGTATTAGAAAATGGCCAGAAGAATATTTGCCAGCAATTTTTAATAGAAATAAAGTGGATGAAGTCATAGAAGTAAGCGAACAAGAAGCCATCACAATGACAAAAAGATTGGCAACCGAAGAAGGTATTTTTGCAGGTATGAGTAGTGGTGGATCTATAGCTACTGCGATTAAAGTTGCAGAAAAGTTAGACAAAGGTGTGGTAGTTGCAATAGTCTGTGATAGAGGAGATCGTTATTTATCATCTTCACTTTTTGAATAAGTATAGTTTTTTAAACTATAAAAGTCTACAAATAAAAAAATAATCCGTTTATTTGCAGTATAGTTCATAATCTTATTAATTTACGTTATCACGAAAGGCAGAGGGATTAGACCCATTGAAGCCTTGGCAACCCTTGCCCTGAAGAAGTTCAGGGTCTTTTATAATTTTAAACAATAATTATAAAAGATTTTGAATAGAATTCAATGCATAGAAGGTGCTACATTCTACAAACTTTAGGTTTGAAAGATAACAGCGAAAAATATACCTTTCCTGATGACATATATTGATAAAAACATCAAAGAATGTCAAACATATACAAAGCTTTACAAGAAAGAATTTTAGTATTAGATGGTGCCATGGGTACTATGCTACAAGCCTATAAATTTACTGAAGAAGATTTTAGAGGCGAACGCTTTAAAGATTACCCTACACCTTTACAAGGAAATAATGATTTATTGTCAATTACACAGCCAGAGGCTATCAAAACCATTCATGGTAAATATTTTGAAGTAGGTGCTGATATTGTAGAAACCAATACATTCTCTGGAACTACAATTGCAATGGCAGATTATCAAATGGAAGACTTGGTGTATGAATTAAACTACCAATCTGCAAAAATAGCCAAAGAAGTTGCTGATGAATTTACAGCAAAAGAGCCTCACAAACCACGTTTTGTAGCAGGTTCTATGGGGCCAACGAACAGAACTGCAAGTATGTCTCCAGATGTAAACGATCCAGGATACAGAGCAGTAACTTTTGATCAATTAAGAATCGCATACAAGCAACAAGCAGAAGCTTTGTTGGATGGTGGTGCTGACTTATTATTGGTTGAAACTGTGTTTGATACCTTAAATGCAAAAGCAGCTTTGTTTGCTATAGAAGAGGTAAAAGAGGAACGAAATATAGAAGTTCCTGTAATGTTAAGTGGAACCATTACAGATGCTTCAGGTAGAACATTATCAGGTCAAACAGCAGAAGCTTTTTTAATTTCTGTCTCTCATATTCCATTATTATCAGTAGGATTTAATTGTGCTTTAGGGGCCAATTTGTTACAACCACATTTAGAAGCAATCGCCAATAAAACAGATTTTGCAATTTCTGCACACCCAAATGCAGGTTTGCCAAATGCATTCGGAGAGTATGATGAAACTCCAGAAGAAATGGGCGAGCAAATTGAAGAATATTTAAAGAAAAACTTAATTAATATAATTGGAGGGTGTTGTGGCACCAGTCCAGAACATATAAAAGTAATTGCAAATATTGCTAAAAAATACAAACCACGTAACGCTGTCACTTTGAGAGCAGTCGAAAGGTCTTATTAAAATGATAGAAAGAAGATGAAAGTGAAACAAACAAAATACATGCGCCTGTCAGGATTAGAACCTTTAGTTCTAAACGAAAACAGCAATTTTATCAACGTTGGAGAACGAACAAATGTAGCTGGTTCACGTAAATTTTTACGCTTAATCAAAGAAGAAAAATTTGATGAAGCTTTAGATATTGCACGTCATCAAGTAGATGGTGGAGCACAAATTATCGACATTAATTTTGATGATGGTTTAATTGAAGGAAAAGAAGCGATGGTTCGTTTTCTAAATTTAATTGCAGCAGAACCTGATATTTGTAGAGTACCAATAATGATTGATAGTTCTAAATGGGAAATCATTGAAGCAGGATTACAAGTTGTTCAAGGAAAATGCGTGGTAAACTCTATTTCATTAAAAGAAGGAGAAGAAAAATTTATTTGGGAAGCAACGCAAATAAAACGTTATGGAGCAGCTGTAATTGTTATGGCTTTTGATGAGGTAGGGCAAGCAGATAATTACGAACGAAGAATAGAAATTGCAAAACGTTCTTATGATGTTTTAGTAAATAAAGTAAACTTTCCATCAGAAGATATTATATTCGATTTAAACATTTTTCCTGTTGCAACAGGTATGGATGAACACAAAAGAAACGCCATCGATTTTATTGAAGCTACAAAATGGGTAAGAGAAAATTTACCCAATGTTTCTGTCAGTGGAGGTGTAAGTAATGTGTCATTTTCATTCAGAGGAAACAATGGTGTTCGTGAAGCAATGCATTCTGTATTCTTATATCATGCTATTCAAAATGGTATGAATATGGGAATTGTAAATCCTGCAATGTTAGAGGTTTATGATGATATTCCTAAGGATTTATTAGAACATGTAGAAGATGTTATTTTAAACAGAAGAGAAGATGCTACAGAACGTTTACTCGATTTTGCAGAAACTGTAAAAGGTTCTAAAAAAGCAGCTGGAGC
>NZ_CBFHJT010000044.1:7834-26107 GCF_965656025.1 Polaribacter sp. | reverse complement strand
TGGAACATTCATCAACAATATGAAAAAAATGGTGGATGAATTGGTGTATGAGGTACGTTCTAATACTTCTAAAAAAAGAATTTCATCTGTCAGTTCGAGCGTAGAGAAACTAAGTCGACAAGACTCAACAAATAATAAGATTTCTCCACAAGGTCGAAATGACAAAAAAAAGAAAAAACAAGTTGTGGGTAAAACCTGCCCAAAATGTAAAACAGGTAAATTACTAAAAGGCTCATCTGCTTTTGGTTGTTCTGAATATAAAAATAACTGCGATTTAAAAATTCCTTTTGAAATTTATGGTAAAAAGATTTCTGAAAATCAAATTATTAGATTGATAGACAAAGGATGTACCACCAATCTAAAAGGTTTTTCTTTTAATGATACAAAAACAGAAGGTTTAATTCGTTTTGAGGATGATTTTAGTTTAAAATTAGAACCAAAAAATAAGATTTCTCCACAAGGTCGAAATAAAAACTCTAATGTCACTTCGAGCGCAGTCGAGAAGTCTCAAAGTAAAATAACTTGCCCAAAATGTAAAAAGGGAACCATTTTAAAAGGTAAAACAGCTTATGGTTGTTCTGATTACAAAGATGGTTGCGATTTTGTATTTACGTTCGAAAACATTAAAAAAATTGCCAATGGAAAACCCTTAACCAAAGCATTAGTTTTAGAAATTATTAGTAATTAGAAAAGTATTTTTCAAAAACACCAAAGTTGGCAAACATGTTTAGCCGTGATTGAACAGTCTGTTTGAGCTCTTGCGCTTTTCGCGCAAAAGCGAGTAGTGAAAGCGCGAAATAGCTTCTAAAAAAAATTATAACTTTTAAATTTTAACATACACGTTATTTCATTTGAATTGAAATGAAATTGAGATATTTTTTTAAGTTTAGGATAAAAATTTGAATACTAAAAATGATTTTCTATAAATACATTTCAATTCTAATTTCAATCAATAAGTTTTGCTAATTTTGCAATCCACAAAACACAGAAAATGCCACGTAGAGAACGAAATAAATTTGTAAAGAGAAATCAAGTTTTAGAACTTAAAATAGAAGATTATGCTTTTGGCGGAAAGGGAATTGCAAGAATTCATTCTGAGGAAGGTAGTTTTGTTGTTTTTGTACCTAACACCTTACCAGGTCAATTGGTAAAAGCGCAAATTAAAAAATCTAGTAAAAAGTATGCAGAAGCTAAACTAATAGATGTTTTAAAGCCTTCTAAAGATGAAGTTGAAGTTCCTTTTCAAGATATTCCTGGGGCACCGTACATACAATTACCTATCAATTTACAACATCAATATAAAAAAGAAAGTACACTTTCTTTATTTAAAAGAATTGGTAAAGTTGCCAATATTGAAGATTTATTTGATGAATTTGTAACCTCGCCCAACGTATTTCATTATAGAAATAAAATGGAATATGGTTTTTCTGCCATTGGTTACGATAGAACTAAAAAAACAGATAAAGACGAATTTACATTAGGTTTTAAAAGACGAGGTGTTTGGTGGATGGGCGATAATTTAGAGAAAGATTCTGGTTTGTTTGATAAGCAATTAGAAGACAATCTTAAAAATATTCGTGAATATTGCCAAAAAACTGGTTTACAACCTTGGCACGGACCCAAAAGAGAAGGTTTTTTCCGATATTTTGTAGTTCGTAAATCTTTTAAAACAGACGAATTATTATGTAACTTAGTGACAACTTCAGACGGTTTAAACAAGTTTGATTTAAACAAATTCGCCAACTTTTTAAAAGATATTTTAGGAGAACGTTTAGCGGGTTTACTACATACCATAAATGATGAAACTGGGGATAGAACCATAGCTACTTCTGGTAGTTTAGAATTGATATATGGAAAAGATAAAATAGTAGAAGAATTGTTGGGCTTAAACTTTGAAATTAGCATGAAAAGCTTTTTTCAAACCAATCCAAAATGTGCAGAAAAATTATACAGTAAAGTTGTTGAATATGTTTTAGAAGATAAAAGCAAAGTAGACAATACTGTAGTAATGGATCTTTTTTGTGGTACAGGAACCATTGGACAAATTGTAGCTTCTAAAAGCGAAAATGCAAAAATTGTGGGTGTAGATATTGTTGCATCTGCAATTGAAGACGCTAAAAAAAATGCGAAAAGAAATAATATTGAGGGTTTAAAATTTTATGCTGCTGATGTTGGTAAATTTTTAATAGCACATCCAGAATATCAAAATAGAATTAAAACTATCATTCTAGACCCAGCAAGAGCAGGAATTGCGCCAAAAACATTGCAGAAAATAATCAACTTAAATGCAGACAGAATGGTATATGTTTCTTGTAATCCTGCAACACAAGCCAGAGATACAGAATTGTTAGGAGAAGCTGGTTATCAAATCAAAAAAATGAGTTTGGTAGATCAATTTCCGCATACAAGCCATATTGAAACTGTGGTTTTGTTTGAGAAAAGTTAAATAACAGAACTTTTTGAAGTACAAAAATAAATATTAGTATTTTTGGATATAATCCAACAAGATTACTGCATGAAAAAGAAATTAATTGCCATAATATTATTATCAATAATTGTAATAATTTCTTGTAAAAAAGAAAAAGAAGCGTCAGAAAAGTCTAATTTAGTTACTATTACAGGTAAAATTTTAAATTTTTCTAAAAGTGATTCTATACCTAATTTAACCCTTTATTCTTATAATTTTTTAAAAGAGGACCCCTACCAAGAAAATACAACAGCCATTGATGATGAAGGTAATTTTAAAATAGAATTTAAAACGGCATATAACCAAGTTGTTTTTTTCTATTACAAAAGTGCTGCATCTATTTATGTTGAACCCAATACGGAGATTGAAGTTACTTTTGATGGAAAATTAAAAGAAAAAAAAGCATTTGTATCTTCTTTGAATTTTAACAGAGATTTGGTAAAAGAAAATAATTTACTAAAAAAATATTTCAAGAATAATCCATTAAATTCCAGTGATTTTTATAAAGCATTTTCATCCAAAAAAAATCCGGAGGCTATTTATAAATTAATAGATAGTGTATATTACAAGCAACAAAAAAATTATATCAATACTTTTCTTGCAGAAAACAAACCTTCCAAATCACTTAAAAAATGGTTAGAAATTGAAAGAGATATCAAACCAATTACTACTTTATTAGAGTATGCTATTTTTTATTATAGACCAACATCCACAGAAAAACCTTTTCAAGATAATTTTCCAAACTCATATACTAATAAAATAAATGACATTCCGTTATTAGATGAAGATAGTTTTGTAAATAGAGAAACTCATACAATATTACCTAATTATTACGGAGCTTATTTATCAAAAACTGTAAAATCTAAGTATGATTTACCCTTTAAGAAGTTAGATTCAATAATCTATTCTAAAGAAATTTTCAAGTATAAAAACAACCCAGGTTTTTTTAAAATTTTGCTTTTTGATAAACTTAATACTACACTTGCAAACAACGATTTATCTTTTTATCAAAAACATAAAACTCGTATTGATAGCACGTTTAAAAAAACACTTTATCAAAACTATATTGATAAAACCTACATTGCAAAAAAAGAACTTTTAGAAAACCCAAAACTACCAAAAGACACAGAATTATTAAGTTTTTCTTCTACTGATGCAAGTACTTTTTTAAATGAAATTATTAAAAACGCCAACGGAAAAGTTGTGTACATAGATAATTGGGCAACATGGTGTGGGCCTTGTAAACAACAGTTTAAAACAGCAACACCACAATTAAAGAAGGAGTTTTCTAAAGAAGTTGACTTTGTTTACTTATGTCATTTATCAGATAAGAAATTATATAAACCAACCATTGCTCAATACAATCTTTCTGGAAAACATTATTTTATAACCAAAGAACAAAATAAAGAACTGGTAAAAATTTTAAATATTACAGGGTATCCAACCTATAATATTATAGATAAAAAAGGAAAAGTTGTAAAAACTGGATTTGAATTTAGACCTAGCGAACCAATCACTAGAAAAATTTTAACTAAATTGATTAAAAAATAATTTAAAACACAGAAAATGAAAAAACTAACAAATCAAGAAGTAGAAAAAAGAATAGAAAAACTACAAGATTGGGATTTTTATGACAATGCCATTCATACTGATTTTGAATTTGATAATTTTAAAGACTGCATGTCTGCAATGAACAGAATTGCTTTTGAATGCGAGGCTTTAAACCATCATCCAGAATGGACAAATGTTTACAACACCTTAGACATTACATTAACCACACATGATGCTGATGGCGTTACAGAACTCGATTTTAAATTGGCAGAAGCTATTAATAAAATTGTAGAAGTTGAAGAGGAATAATCCTCTAAAAAAAATTCTAATACCTATATTTGAAACGTGAAAAAAACAATTCTAATTTTACTATTATTTGTGGCTATTTTATCCGCTTGCGAAAAAGACGATTTTTGTACACAAAACCCAGTAACCTCAAGATTAATTATTCGTTTTTATGATGATACTAATAGAGAAACACCCAAAAGAGTTCAAAATTTAATTATCAACTCAGAAGCCAATAGCGAACCCATTGATAGATATAATAATATAAGTACAGACAGTATTGTAATTCCTTTAAATCCAAATGCTTTAGAAACCGTTTATAACTTTTCTAAAGACGGTGTTATCAATCAATTTTCTATCACTTATGATATACAAGAAGAATACGTTTCGCGTTCTTGTGGTTACAAAATTGTTTATTCAAATTTAGAATTCTCATCACCCATAAATACTTGGTTTACAGGTTTTACACCAACAACTACACTTAATATAGATGATCAAAACACAGCACATGTACAAATATTTCATTAGCCTTTTTATGGTATTTGTTATTGCTGAAGTTTATGCGCAAGAGCAACCTAAAGATAGTCTTATAACTAAAGAAAAAGACAGCATTATTTACAAAACCAATTATGGTATCCGTTTAGGTGTCGACATTAGCAAGCCTATCAAAGCAGTATTTGACGGAGCTTATGCTGGTTTTGAAATTGTAGGCGATTATAGAATTAAAAAAAACCTATACATAGCAGCAGAATTAGGTTACGAAGAGGAAACCACTGCTGAGTTTATGGTATCTAATTCCACAGCAAAAGGAAACTATATTCGTTTAGGGATTAACTACAATGCTTATAAAAATTGGTTAGACATGAACAATGAAATTTTTGTAGGCTATAGATATGGTTTTGCTTTATTTGATCAGACTTTAAATAGCTATACACCCAATGTTTCAGATGCAGAAAATGGTAATTATTTTCCTGCTGTAACAGTATCAAGTCCTATAACAGAAACAAACTTAAATGCACATTGGTCAGAAATTATGCTGGGTGTAAAAGCAGAAACTTTAAAAAATATATTTGTAAGCTTTAGTATTTCTTACAAGATTTTAATGAGTGTTAAAGATCAAAACAACTTTAAAACTTTATATGCGCCAGGTTTTAACAGAATTTTTGAAAGTAATACTGGTTTTGGGTTTAATTACACCATAAGTTACCTAATTCCGTTTACCAAAAAATAAATCAGATTTGTAATTCCTCTTTTTTTAGTAACTTTAGCCAAGGTTTATACCTGCAAAAAATATAAAAATGAATAAAATACCAAGTGTAAATTTAGCAGACTTTTTGTCTGATGATACAACAAAAAAACAAAAATTTATAGACGAAATTGGTCACGCATACGAAAACATTGGTTTTGTAGCATTAAAAGGTCATTTCTTAAACGATACTTTAGTAAAAGATTTATATGCAGAAATCAAAAACTTTTTTGATTTACCATTAGCAACAAAAGAAAAATACGAAATACCAGGTATTGGTGGCCAAAGAGGATATGTTTCTTTTGGAAAAGAATCTGCAAAAGGTAAAAAAGAAGCAGATTTAAAAGAGTTTTGGCATTTTGGTCAGTATGTAGAAGACGATCCTAAAAGAGCTGCAGAATATCCAGAAAATGTTATTGTAGAAGAACTCCCAAAGTTTAATGAAGTTGGTAAAAAAACCTATAAAATGCTAGAAAAAACAGCCAAATACGTGTTGCGTTCTTTGGCTTTGCATTTAGGTTTAAAAGAAACGTATTTTGATGATTATATCAAAAACGGAAACAGTATTTTAAGACCCATTCATTATCCACCCATAAAAACAGCACCAAAAGGTGCAGAAAGAGCTGCTGCTCATGGAGACATTAATTTAATTACGCTTTTAATGGGAGCACAAGGTAAAGGTTTGCAAGTGCAAAATCATAAAGGAGATTGGATAGATGCCATGGCTGAACCGGATGAGTTGATGATAAATGTAGGAGATATGTTGTCTCGTCACAGCAATAACAAATTAAAGTCTACCATTCACAGAGTGGTAAATCCACCAAAAGAATTGTGGGGAACATCAAGATATTCCATTCCGTTTTTTATGCATCCAATAAGCGAAATGAAGTTAGATGTATTAGAAAATTGTGTAGATGAGGAAAACCCTAAACAATTTGATGATATTACAGCTGGTGAATTTTTAGACCAACGTTTAAAAGAACTAGGATTGAAAAAATAGTTATTGGTTTTTAATTGTTTGTTGTTGGTTTGTATCCCAACAAATAATCAAAAACTATAAACGAACAACCAATAAAATGGATTTAAAAGATCAATTAAAAAACCTATTTCCAGATCATAAGGAAACTCCTGAACCAAAAGTAGAAAAATCAAATATTTGGTTACAAGACGATCCTATCATTTGTAAATACGAAAAAAGAAAAGGGAAACCTATTACTATTTTAGAAGGCTATACTGGAGCAACTGCAGACTTTAAAATTTTGGCCAAAGAAATTAAAACCAAACTCTCTGTAGGTGGCAGTTTTAAAGATGATAAAATTATTATTCAAGGTGATTTTAGAGATAAAATTATGGATATGTTAAAGAACAAAGGTTTTAAAGTAAAACGTGTTGGAGGTTAACAATATAAAAATCAACACAATAAAAATATATTAAATTCGTTGTCAGTTTATTATGGGCGCTTCAATTTTACATATTACAAATGGAGATAGTACTACAAGCTATCTAAAAAAACTGCAATTTACTGGAGATTTTATTACTTGGAGAGAAATGCTCTGTGAAGGAAAAACCAACACAGATGTTGGGAGTGAATCTTTCTGGAAAACTAGATTCGACTTTTTTAAAAATAACTACAAAGTTAGTAAGCAAAACTTTATCAATTTAACTTTAAAGGAATATAGAAACCTTTGTAATTTTAAACAAAATAAAGAAATTGTGCTATGGTTTGAGTATGATTTGTTTTGCCAAATAAACATGTTAGCCGTAATTAGTTGGTTAAAAATAAACAGAAAAGGATATCCTATTTCTTTGGTTTGTAGTGGTAAAATAAAAAACACTACAAAATTAAAAGGTTTGGGTGAGCTTTCTGAAACCGAAATTAAAGAGCATTATAAAAATAGAATTAATTTATCTCAAGATGATATTGAATATGCAGACTATATTTGGCAATTATATTGTTCAGACAGTCCTTTGCGTTTAGAGACTGTTTACAAGTTCAATCCAACATCTCCATTTAAATACTTAGCATCAGCTATAGAAGCACATTTATTGCGTTTTCCAACCATCAAAAATGGTTTAAATAAGATTGAAAATACTGTTTTAGAAACTGCTCATAATCATCAATTAAAATCTAAAAATCAATTGGTTGGTAAGCTTCTAAAAGAACAAGAAGTATATGGTTTTGGAGATTTGCAATATTTTAAATCTATTGATACACTTCAGAAACTATTTGCTAGTTTTAATCCTGTAAAACTTTCTAAAAAAGGACTACGAATTTTAGAAAATGAAACCAATTTTTATGGTGAAATTCGTAATGAAAATTCGTATCTTGGAGGGGCAAAAAAGTATCGTTTTTTATACAATAAACAATCTGAAAAACTACTGCAAATAACGACTTAAAAAATGTCTATAAAACAATCTGAACTTATCTTAAATCCAGATGGTAGCGTTTATCATTTGAATTTAAAACCAGAAAATATTGCCAAAAATATATTATTTGTTGGCGATCAAGATCGCGTAGATAAAATAACGCAACATTTTGATTCTATTGAATTTACAACGCAAAAAAGAGAATTTAAAACTACCACAGGCACTTATAAAAACACGCAGTTTTCGGTAATTTCTACAGGTATTGGACCAGATAATATTGATATTGTAATGAATGAGTTAGATGCGCTTGTAAATATTGATTTAACTACAAGAAAACCCAAAGAAAATTTAACCGAATTAAATATTGTTAGAATTGGTACTTCTGGTTCCTTACAAGCAGATATTCCTGTAGATAGTTTTGTTATCAGTTCTCATGGTTTAGATTTAAATGGAATGTTGCATTCGTATCAGATAGAAAGTATTTCTAATACAGCTATAGAAAATGCCTTTGTAAAACATACCCATTGGAGCACTAAAAAAGCAGCACCAATTATAATAGAAAATAGTAAAAAGTTACAAAACAAATTAAGTTCAACAGAAACCTTTACAGGTATAACTGCTACTGCTGGTGGCTTTTATGGGCCTCAAGGCAGAGTTCTAAGATTGGCTTTACAAGATGATAATTTAAACCATAAAATTGATTCTTTTCAGTACAATTCTCATAGAATTACCAATTTAGAAATGGAGACTTCTGCCATTTATGGTTTATCTAAATTATTAGGACATAATGCTTGTTCTGTAAATGCCATTATTGCTAACAGAGCAAATGGTACATTTAGCAAAAACCCAGGTAAAGTAGTTACAGATTTAATTGTTTACAGCTTGCAAAAATTAACTGAATAAATGACAAACCTAAAAGTTGGTGGTGTACCAGAACATTTTAATTATCCATGGTATTTAACACTAAAAAATAAAGAATATACCAAAGAAAACATCAATCTGCGTTGGAAAGATTATCCAGGTGGAACAGGACAAATGTGTAAGGCTTTACGAGCGGGAGAAGTAGACATAGCCATTGTTTTAACAGAAGGAATTATTAAAGATATTGCTGATGGAAATCCATCTAAAATAGTACAAACCTTTGTAAAAACTCCTTTAATTTGGGGTATTCACGTGGGTGCAAAATCATCATTTAAAAAAATAAAAGACCTAGAACATGCCACTATTGCTATTAGTAGATTTGGCTCTGGATCTCATTTAATGGCTATTGTAAATGCGTACAACCAAGGGTGGAATATAGAAAACCTTAAATTTAAAGTAATTGGTAATTTACAAGGTGGTATTGATGCTTTAACAAATGGTGAAGCAGATTATTTTATGTGGGAACATTTTACTACCAAACCATTAGTAGACGATGGAACTTTTAGAAGAATTGATGACTGCCCTACTCCATGGCCCTGTTTTGTAATTGCGGTTAGAAACGAAATTTTAGAAAATAATTTTAACGAAGTAAAAAAAGTTTTAGACATTATTAATGCAGAAACTAGCGACTTTAAAAATCTTAAAAATATTGATAAAATTTTAGCAAAAAGATACGTACAGCAATTAGAAGACATTCAAAAATGGCTAAAAATAACTGAATGGAATGACGGAAAACCAATCACAAAAAATTTAGTTACCCGTATTCAAAATAAAATGATTCGTTTTAACGTTATAGAAGAGAAGAAAAATTCAGGTGAGTTCATAAAAAATATGTACATTTAGCCTTTATAAAGTTTAAAAAATGAAAAAAGTAGTATTTATTGCAATTTGTATTATAGGTTTAATTTGTTTTTCTTCATGTAGAAGCACCTCTAAATCTTGTGGTTTAGCAGATGTTTCACCAACCAATCAAACAACATTAAATCAAGCAGATTTATTATAAATCAGTTTGTTTCTTAGTTTCAAATTCAATGAATCCGCTCTTTTATAGCGGATTTTTTTTTTACTTCTTGACATTTAGTTAACTCAAAAAAAACTTTTTTATAAAGTTTTCCTTACACTTATTTGACTTTTACATAACGCTGAAACAATATTTTACTTTTATGTTTGATAAACCATAGAATATAGATTGTTGTTTGTATATAAAAAACTTCTTAGTCATCTTCTTTATCTTGTTTCATTTCACAATAATTGTATCTTTTTCTCTCTTAATTATAAATCATGAAAAAACAAAAAAAACGTAAGTTAGATATTGTTGTAATTTCTGATGTTCATCTTGGAACTTACGGCTGTAGAGCCAAAGAATTATTAAATTATCTGAAAACAATTCAGCCTAAAAAATTAATTCTAAACGGAGATATCATAGACATTTGGCAATTTAACAAACGTTACTTTCCTAAGTCGCATATGAGCGTTATCAAACACATTACATCGCTTTTATCTAATGGAACAGAAATATATTACATTACTGGTAATCATGATGAAATGCTAAGAAAATTTAAAGGATTTCAATTGGGCAATTTTAAAATTTTAAACAAATTAGTACTACCATTAAATGATAAAAAGGCGTGGATTTTTCATGGTGATGTTTTTGATATTACCATGCAACATTCTAAATGGTTGGCAAAATTAGGAGGTAAAGGTTATGATGCTTTAATTATACTTAACACCTTTGTAAATTGGATTTGTAAAGTATTGGGTTATGGAAAATTATCTCTTTCTAAAAAAATTAAAAACAGTGTTAAAAGTGCTATAAAATTTATAAATGATTTTGAAAAGACGGCCTCAGACATTGCCATAGAAAACAATTACGATTATGTAATTTGTGGGCATATCCATCAACCTGAAATAAGAGAAATAGAAACACCCAAAGGCAAAACAATTTATTTGAATTCTGGTGATTGGATAGAAAATTTAACCGCTTTAGAATATAAAAAAAACAAATGGTCTTTATACGCGTATGCAAATGATAAAATTGCCATGAATTATGAGAAAAAATCGAATAAAAAGAAGGAAAAAAAATTAGAAAACGATTTGCTCTTTAGTGAACTTCTTAAAGAATTTGATATCAAAAAAACTTAAAATATATTTATGAGAATCTTATACGCCCTTCAAGGAACTGGCAATGGACATACAACAAGAGCTAAAGAAATAATACCCATACTTCAAAAAAAAGGTGATGTTGATATTTTAGTTAGTGGAAATGAAAACAATATTGATCTTGGCTTTAAAATTAAATACCAATTAAAAGGGTTAAATTTTACATCTGGGAAAAAGGGAGGTATCGATTTTTGGGCTAGTTATAAAAAAATGAAATTATCAAGACTTTATAAGGAAATCAAGCATCTTCCAATACAAAATTATGATATTGTTGTAAATGATTTTGAACCTGTTTCTGCTTGGGCTGCAAGATTAAAAAACATAAATATAATCTCACTAAGTCATCAAAATGCTGTATTAGACATAGCTTCACCAAAGTATGGAAAGTATAAATTTGAACGTTTAATATTAAAATATTATGCGCCTTCAAGCACTCGTTTTGGCTTTCACTTTAAACCTTATAGCTCTGCAACATTTACACCTATAATTAGAAAAAAAATAAGAGTTTCTAAAGTTAGAAATAAAGGGCACTATACAGTGTATTTGCCATCCTATAAAATCGATAAAATAATCAAAGTATTAACACAGATTCCAATTGTAAAGTGGCACATTTTTTCTAAAGAGGTAAATAGTTTAGTTTTTCAAAAAAACATTACTATTTATCCTATTAACGAATTCGATTTTATAAAAAGTATGTCTTCGGCTAGTGGCGTTCTATGTGGAGCTGGTTTTGAAACACCTTCAGAAGCTTTATTTTTAAAGAAAAAATTGATGGTAATTCCAATGAAAAATCAATACGAACAACAATGTAATGCATTGGCTTTGAAAGAAATGGGTGTAGCAACCTTAAGAAAATTGAGTAAAAAAAGAATTCCAAAGATTGCAAAATGGATTCAATCTAATCAAGTTATCGAAGTAGATTACCCAGATACAACAGAAGATATTTTAGAAGCATTATTGCTGCCTTACTTTAACCAAACAATTTTGCCTACCATTCTATCTTAGGTATTCCTAAATCTTGCAGAATATCATTTGTTTTAGAAAAATGCTGATTTCCAAACCAATATCCTCTATTTGCACTTAAAGGACTTGGATGTCCTGATTCTAAAATATAATGTTTCTTTTTATCAATTAATTTAGATTTCTTTTTGGCAAAACCACCCCAAAGTAAAAAAATAATATTTTCTTTTTCTTTAGAAATTTGTTTAATAACAGCATCTGTAAAAGTTTCCCAACCTTGTTTTTGATGGCTTCCAGCTTCATGCGCTCTCACGGTTAAAGTAGCATTTAATAATAAGACTCCTTGCTTTGCCCATTTCTCTAAATTTCCACTTTGTGGATACTCTTTACCTAAATCTGTGGCTATTTCTTTAAAAATATTTATCAATGAAGGTGGATGTGCAATATCGTCTTTAACAGAAAAGCACAAACCATTGGCTTGATTGGGTCCATGATAAGGATCTTGCCCAATAATTACCACCTTTAAATTATCAAACGCACAAAAATCAAAAGCCGCAAAAATGTCTTTTCCTTTTGGGTAACATTGGTAATTTTCATATTCATTTTTTACAAAAGAAGTTAAATCTTTAAAATAAGGTTTGTAAAACTCATTTTGTAAAATATTTTTCCAGCTATCAGCTATTTTTACCTGCATTGTTTGTTATTTTTGTTACTTCAATTTTAAACCCAATAAAATTTATAAAATTATACGGTTTTATAGATTTTCAAAATTACAAATTTGAGGACTAATATTTCAGAGAAAACACTACAAGATTTAGAATTTAAAACTGTTTTACAACATGTTAAAGAACATTGTATTTCTAGTTTGGGTAAAGAAAATGTTCTAGAAATTTTACCACTTACAAGCAGAAAACAACTTTTTATTGAACTACATTTGGTAAACGAATATGTGTCTTCTTTTGAAAGCGAAAATAGAATACCTAATCATGGTTTTGATAATATTAAAGAAAGTGTAAAACGTTTAAAAATAGAAAACAGTTTTATTGAAACAGACGCTTTTTTAAAAATAGCTAGTACTTCTTTAACCGTAAACGAGCATATAAAATTCTTTAAAAAGTTTAAGGTACAGTTTCCTACTTTTTTTGAGCTTACTCAAAAAATAGAATTTACCACCTATGTAGATGATGAAATTAAAAAAATTATAGACATTTCAGGAGAAGTAAAAAACAATGCATCATCAACACTAAAACAAATTAGAAGAGATATTAATAACGTACGCGGTAAAATTGGAGCAAGTTTTTCTAGCGCATTATCTAAAGCAATTGCGGCTGGTTATTTAGACGATATAAAAGAAACAGTTGTAGACAACCAAAGGGTTTTGGCTGTTTCTGCAATGCATAGAAGAAAAATTGCAGGTAGTTTATTAGGTTCTTCAAAATCGGGTAATATTGTTTATATAGCACCACAAGCTACACTGTCTTACAGTAGAGAATATCAAAATTTAGTTTACGAAGAAAAGCAAGAAGTTATAAAAATACTAAGGGCTTTGGCGGCTACTATTAGACCTTTTACAGAGTTGTTAGAAGACTATGTAAACTACTTAGTAAGAACAGATACTGTTGGTGCAAAAGCAAAATACGCAAGAGAAATTCATGCTATTTTACCTAAAATAACCAAAGAAAAACGAGTGTTTTTTAAAGATGCTGTACATCCTATTTTATGGCGAAAAAACAATCAGCAAAACATAAAAACAGTTTCTCAAACTTTAGAATTAAATAAAGAACAGCAAATTATTGTTATTTCTGGGCCTAATGCTGGTGGTAAATCTATCACCTTAAAAACCATTGGTTTGTTGCAGTTAATGTTACAAAGTGGTTTGTTAATTCCGGTTGCAGAATGTAGCCAAACTTATATTTTTGACACGATTCTAACAGATATTGGAGACAATCAATCTATAGAAAATCAACTAAGTACTTATAGTTACCGTTTAAAGAACATGCGATATTTTTTACGAAAGTGTAATGAGAACACCTTGTTTTTAATAGACGAATTTGGTACAGGTTCTGACCCTGAATTGGGTGGTGCTTTGGCAGAAATTTTCTTAGAAGAGTTTTATAACAAACATGCTTATGGTGTAATTACCACGCATTATTCTAACCTAAAAGTGTTAGCAAACGAATTAGAGAATGTTACCAATGCCAATATGCAGTTTGATGAGCGTTCCTTAGAACCTCTGTATAAATTATTTATAGGGCAAGCAGGTAGTTCTTTTACTTTTGAAGTTGCTCAAAAAAACGGAATTCCTTTTAGTTTGATAAACAAAGCTAAAAAACGTGTAGAAACAGAAAAAGTGCGTTTAGATAAAACCATTTCTAAACTGCAAAAAGAAAGAAGCAGGCTACAAAAAAATTCAGACAACTTAGAAAAACAAAAAACGAAAGGACAAGAACATTTAGAGAGTTTACAAGAAAAAGAAGAAAAAATTCAAGCCAAATTAGCTGGTTTTCAAGAATTGTATGATAATAATCAAAAAATGCTTTCTTTAGGTAGAAAGACAAACGAGCTATTAAACAAATACTTTCAAACCAATAACAAAAAAGAACTAAATGCTAATTTTAATAAATGGGTAGCTGATGAAAAAGTGAAACATGCTAAGAAAAATCCCATAAAACCAAAGACAAAGTCGCAGAAGCAAAAAGCAAAAATTGTTGAAAAACAAATGCAACAAGTTATTAAAAATGTAGAAAAAGAGGTTTTAGAAAAAGTAGTAGAAGTTCGGAAAGAAAAGAAAAAAGAAGCTGTTAAAATAGCAAAAGAAAAAGCAGCTTATGTTTTTAAATTGAATGATAGAGTTAGAATAATAGACTCCAATTCAGTGGGAACTATAGATAAATTAGATAGAAAAAACGTGACAATTAATTATGGTGTTTTTACCACAAAAACATCTGTAGACAAAATAGAATTGGTAGAAAAAGCCAAATAAATGGCAAAAAAAAGAAGCACTTAATGTGCTTCTTTTTTTAATAATTCTGGAAACTTCTTTTTAAATTTATTCAGCCTTGGCACCGAAACTGCCCTCACATAACTTTGGTTTGGGTTCCTCTTTTCAAAATCTTGATGATATTCTTCAGCCTTATAAAATTTGTCTAACTTTTTTACCTCTGTAGCAATTTTACCATTGTAAACCTCTTTGTTCAATTTTGTAATCTGTGTTTCTATAATTTTCTTTTCGTTGGCGTTTCTATAAAATGCGATAGACCTATATTGCGTTCCATAATCTGGGTGCTGCCCATTAACAGTCGTTGGGTCATGAGAACCAAAAAACACAGTTACTAAAGTATTAAAACTTACTTTTTCTGGATTGTAATACACAGCAACAGTTTCTGCATGACCTGTTTTTCCTGTTCCTATTTTTTTGTAAGTAGGGTTTAGCGTATTTCCTCCTGCATAACCAGAAACAGCTTCTTCTACTCCTTCTACACTCTCAAAAATTGCCTCTACACACCAAAAACAACCACTTGCAAAATAAGCGGTTTTATATTCGTCTTGCGGTAAATACATCGCTTGTAATTGAGTTTTTTCTTTTTTATCAGTAAAACCAAAACAAGCAACTACTAAAACTACTAAACTAATTATTAAACCAGATTTTAAATATCTCATATGTATTATTTTTATGATTAAAAGTAAAAATTGCGCTAAGAACATTGCATCACATTCAGAGCGCAATTTTCGGAACTTTTAATTCGAAATAAATAATGTTTCGAACTACAACTTGAGTCGCAAATTTACGGTACATTTTACAGTTGTTTACAACTTTAGCATTTTGTTAAGAAACCTTTTTGCTTAAAAGGCTTTAGATGGTTATTTTTGTTAAATAATTCAAAAAATAATCTTGCTTTTTTAGAGAAAAATTAAAGTATTTTACTTTATTTCATTCTAAACAAAGCATTTATCAAAAATACATGGAACACTTTATAGTATCTGCACGTAAATATCGTCCTAAAAATTTTGAGGATGTTGTTGGCCAACAAGCCATTACAAATACGTTAGACAATGCTATAAAAAACAATCATTTAGCCCAAGCTTTATTATTTACTGGTCCAAGAGGTGTTGGTAAAACATCTTGTGCTAGAATTTTAGCTAAAAAAATTAATCAGCAAGATGCAGCTTTATCAGAAGATGAAGATTTTGCTTTTAATATTTTTGAATTGGATGCAGCTTCTAACAATTCTGTAGATGATATTAGGAGTTTGACAGACCAAGTGCGCATACCACCACAAACGGGTAAATATAAAGTATATATTATTGATGAGGTACACATGCTTTCTCAGTCTGCATTTAACGCCTTTTTAAAAACCTTAGAAGAGCCACCTGCACATGCAATTTTTATATTAGCAACTACTGAGAAACATAAAATTATACCTACAATTTTATCTCGTTGTCAAATTTTTGACTTTAAAAGAATTGGTGTTTTAGATGCCAAAAATTACTTAAAAACCATTTGCAATAGAGAAGAAATTACAGCAGAAGATGATGCATTGCACATTATAGCACAAAAAGCAGATGGGGCTATGAGAGATGCTTTATCTATTTTTGATAGAGTTGTTAGTTTTTCTGGTAAAAACTTAACCAGAGAAGCTGTAACCGAAAATTTGAATGTTTTAGATTACGATACGTATTTTAATATGACAGATTTATTGTTAGACAATAAAATACCTGATGTTTTAAATGCGTTTAACGAAGTTTTAGCTAAAGGTTTTGAAGGGCATCATTTTATTAATGGATTAGCCAGTCATTTTAGAGACTTATTAGTTGCCAAAGATAAAGTTACTATTGCATTATTAGAAGTTGGTGATACCGCTAAAAAGAAATATTTAAAGCAAGCAGAAAAAGCTGGTATTCCTTTTTTAATGCAAGCCATTAACAAAGCAAATGATTGCGATTTAAACTATAGAGCTAGTAAAAATCAGCGATTACTTGTAGAATTAACCTTAATGCAAATTGCCTCTATCACTTTTGATGGAGAAAAAAAAAAGTCAGCTAACTACATAATTCCTGCTACTTTTTTTCAAGCACTTTCTCCAGCTAAAAAACAAGTAAAACAACCAGTTGTAAAATCGAATACAGTTATAAAAACTGAAGTTTCACCTGTTAAAGAGCATTTAAAAACCGAAACAAATACAGCATCTAAAGAACCTGTAAAACCTGTTTTAAATTTTGCAAGAAAACGCTCTTCTTCTTTATCTTTAAAAAGCATACATCAAAAGAAAGAAAGTAAGAAAAAAGTAGTTGAAGAAAATTTTGACAACCACCCAAAAGATGTTTTTACAGAAAAGGAATTACAACTTTTTTGGAAAGAGTATACTGCCATTTTAAATAAAAAAGGAGAAAGAAGTATGGCTTCTATTATTGCTGCAGACTTACCTAAATTAGAAGCTAATTTTAAAATTGTATACACAGTTCCTAACAAGTTAATGCAAGATCAATTTAAAAAAGGAAGACCTAAATTATTAAACTTTTTAAGAGAAAAATTAAATAATTACGGAATTGACATCGTTTTAGAACTAAATGAAACCGTAGAAAAAAAGTTTGCTTACACTCCACAAGAAAAATACAACAAACTTTTAGAAAAAAATCCCTTATTAGAAAAGTTACGTCAGACTTTTAAGTTAGATCTGTAACAATTTTACTTTTTTTTGTACTAATATAAGTACAGAATATCAATTGTTTTTTTATGAACTACTTTTTAGGTTTTTTATTTCTACTTATTTCTTTTGCGCTCATAAAAAAGTTTTCACAAAAAAGAAAACTTAAAAAGTACAGGGCTTTTCTTACAGATAATTGGGGAAAGGGAAAAAAGAAAAGTCATTATAACTTTTTTGTAATTGGTAAATATTTTAATAATAATTCTCATAAAAAGAAGAGCTATCATATTTTAACAGAAAAAATTAAAAATGATTTAGATATAGATGATGTTTTTAAATATATAGATAGAACTTCTTCTAAAATTGGAGAACAATACTTATACTATAAATTACGTACAATAGGCAATGTAGAAAATCTTTTAAAATTTGATTCTTTAGTTAACTTTTTTGCTGAAAATAAAGATTTAAGTATCTCTTACCAAATAGAACTATCTAAATTAAGTTCACATAATTCATACTACTTAGAAGAATTAATTAACGATAAACAATTAGAAAAGCCAAAATATATGGGCTTTATTATTGCACTTACTATTGGTGCTATTGTATCTGCAATATTAGCCTTTTTTTATCCAATACTTGCTTTATTATTGATTCCCATTTTAGCTACTAAC
>NZ_CBFHJT010000044.1:0-7735 GCF_965656025.1 Polaribacter sp. | reverse complement strand
ATGGTTTTTCACTATAAAAATAAACATAATGTTTCGTATTATTTAAATGGTGTAAATCAATTATCTAGGGCTTTAAACGTTAGTAAAAATTTAAGTAAAAACTCCTTTATAAAATCTTATTATAGAGACCTTACTTTTTTAGAAAAAATTAAATCGATAAAATTTAAAACAGAATTTATTGCTTTTGAAAAAAATGTTAGTAATGAGTTTTTATTTGCTTTCTGGTTTATGTTCGAAATTATAAAAATTCTTTTCAATGTAGAGTATTTAATGTTTTATACTTTTATAGACTCGATTACAAAAGAGCGAAAAAACATAGAAAAAATGTTTCTATTTATTGGGGAAATTGATGCAGCAATTTCT
The DNA here is from genome assembly GCF_965656025.1 of Polaribacter sp. Taxonomy (GTDB): domain Bacteria; phylum Bacteroidota; class Bacteroidia; order Flavobacteriales; family Flavobacteriaceae; genus Polaribacter. Next base: position 7,372 of record NZ_CBFHJT010000044.1, on the reverse strand, counting down.
ACTGCTTCTTTAAAGTCTGGAAATCTAACCACTTGTTCTCCTAAATTTACGAAAGAAAATCAAGTAAATTTTAGTGAAATTTATCACCCATTATTAAAAAATTGTGTAAAAAATAATTTACAGCTACAAAAAAAAAGTATGTTGTTAACAGGCTCAAATATGTCTGGTAAAACTACATTTATTAGAACGATTGCTGTAAATAGTATTTTAGCACAGACACTTCATTTTTGTTTTGCAAAGTCTTACGCTGCACCATTTTACAAAATCTATTCTTCTATTAGAATAACTGATGATTTATTGGATAACACAAGCTATTATTTACAAGAAGTTCTAGCGGTTAAAGAATTAATTGATGCTTCTTTAAGTACAGCACCTTGTTTATTTGTTTTAGATGAAATTTTTAAAGGAACCAATACTGTAGAGAGAATTTCGGGTGGAAAAGCTATTTTATCTTATTTAAACAAACAGCATACTGTTTTAGTTTCTACTCACGATATAGAATTAACAGCGCTTTTAGTGAAAGATAACTATGACTTATTTCATTTTAGCGAGCAAATTAAAAACGACGAATTGTTATTTGATTATAAAATTAAAACGGGCAAACTAACTACAAGAAATGCAATTAAAATTCTTGATTTGTATAAATATCCTAGAGAAATAATAGAAGACGCTAAGCAAACAGAAACAAATTATTTTTCTTGAAAATCCATTTTTTTCCCTAAATAAGATAAAACCAAGTTTTCTTTTACAGTTTCTGTTTCTTCAAATTCTGGAATTAAATAAATACCACTACCCTTTTCTACAAATAAAGCCACAGCTTTTTCTTCTTCAGCAAGCATTTCTAAAACCCTATCATATTCCTCTTTATTTGCTATTTTTACTTCTGTTATGTTCGGGTTTTCTCTATAAGCTTCACTTAAATTAATATAGTCGTCATTAGGTGTAAAAAAGGTTTTTCTTTCGGTAATAGTCGCTTCAATAATTTCTTGAGAAGAAGCTAATTTATAAGAACCATGCTCACCAAAAGCAGGAGAAAACCTATTTATTGCATATTTATTTACCATGTCACTACCTGTTAAAGCAATTAAGTACCCAACATCATTTAGCTCTATATTATCTGTTAATTCATCATCATAAACATCTACTTTAAAGGCTTCTAAATCGTCATCTAAAGCTTGTTGTACAAAGTTTTTATTAGAGTCAATCAAAATAACTCTTTTACCTTTATTTTTTAAATAACCAGCAATTAATCTAGCAGGATTTGAAGCTCCTACAAATAAAATTGCATCAGATTTTTTTAAGAAAACACCAACTAATTTTGCAAAAACTCTTGCTGTAGTTGCATTTAACAAAACAGTTCCTAAAACAATCATAAACACCAAAGGTGTAATGTATTCTGCACCTTCTACGCCTTGTCTTAATAGTTTGCTACCAAAAAGAGATGCAATACCAGCAGCCACAATACCTCTTGGACCTACCCAACTGATAAATAGTTTTTCATTAAGTTTTAATTTTGATTTAAAAGTACTTGCAAAAACAGCCAATGGTCTAATAATAAAAACAATTATAGCAAATAAGTAAGCTGTTTTCCAGGTATAAAGAAGCATTAAATCTTCTATGTTGATGTTTGCTGCCAATAAAATAAAGAGAATCGAAATTAATAAAACACTCAATGATTCTTTAAAATATAGGAGTTCTTTAATATTATTTAATTTTCCATTTCCTAAAACCATCCCCATCACTACAACTGCTAAAAGGCCAGATTCATGGGCAAAAAGTTCAGACTCTACAAAAACCAATAATACGGTAGATAGAGAAACTACATTTAATAAATAATGAGGAATTAATCTTTTATTTACGGCAAAAGCCAAAGCATGTGCAAACGTAAATCCAAATGTGGTACCAAATAATAAAATTTTACCAAACTCAATTAAGGCTGTTTTGGTAAAACCACCACCACCACCAACACTAATAAACTCAAAAACCAATACAGCTACAAGTGCACCAATTGGGTCTATTAAAATTCCTTCCCATTTTAAAACAGTAGAAATATCTTTTTTAAGGGGAATATTTCTTAGAATTGGGGTAATTACTGTTGGCCCTGTTACTATGATTAAACCTGCAAAAAGAAAGGACAAATCCCAACTTAAATGAAATATATAATGTGCTAAAATACCTGCGCCAAAAAAAGTTATTGCAGCACCTATGGTAATTAATTTGGTAATTACAGGACCTACGTTTTTAATTTCGCTCCTTTTAAGCGTTAAACCACCTTCAAAAAGGATAATACTAATTGCTAAAGACACAAAATAATACAGTCCTTCTCCAGGAAATAAGCCTTTTTCTCCATTCCAAATGGGTTCTATCCACTTAGAACCATCTTCGCTTAAATATGCTGCTGCTATTGGGCCTACTAATAAACCAATTAATATTAAAGGTAAAATTGCTGGTATTTTAAATTTCCAAGCAACCCATTGCGCCAATATTCCTAAAATTATAATTCCTGCTAATTCTAACATTGTATTTTTTTAAAAAGTCTAATTTATGAAAAAACATAGTTGTGGCAAGTTTCTTTACGTGAAATATTGTTTATTTTTGCAACAGAAATGTATACATTATGTTAGGATTACAGTTTGAAACTGAAACTTCTTGGGCAGAAATTGCCAAAGTTAACTTAGAACAGATATTAACAGATCATGCTTTTTTAGAGCAAAAAGCAGCTTCTAATGCTGTTTCTATTATTATAAATTATTCTGAAGAAACAGAACTGGTAAAGGAAATGAGCAATATTGCCATAGAAGAAATGCAACATTTTAAAATGGTGCACTTGCTAATGGTAAAAAGAGGAATGGTTTTAGGCAGAGAGCAAAAAAACGATTATGCGATTCGTTTACAGAAATTTTTTCCAAAAACGAAAGATAGAACCAATGCTTTGGTACAACGTTTGTTAATTGCTGCTTTAATTGAAGCTAGAAGTTGCGAACGTTTTAAAGTGTTTTCTGAGAATATGGAAGATGAAGAGTTGCAGAAATTTTACAAAAACTTAATGATTTCTGAAGCTGGCCATTATACCACTTTTTTACAATTTGCTAGAAAATATCAAGACAGAGAAATTGTAGACCAAAAATGGAATGCTTTATTAGCCTTTGAAGCAGAAATGATGCGTGAACGTGGTCATGTGGCTAAAATTCATGGATAATATTTTGGTTGATGGTTGATTGTAAAAACAACAGGTTATTTCATATAAAAACGTATTAAAAAAAATGTTTTCTAAAGACGAAGCTGCAAAACTTAGAAAAGAATTTTGGACTAGTTTTGGGAAATCGTTTCCAAGAAAATGGTTGTTATACAATACAAAAATAAAAGGGTTGGCTTTTAAGTTTGTGGCTGATAGAAAAAAAGCCATGGTTTGTTTAGACATCGAAAACCCTGATGAAGTGGCTAATTTGCTTTATTTTGACCAACTACTTTCTTTAAAAAAATTATTAGAAAGTGAACTACCTGAAGTTATTTTTGATGCTTCTTATGAATTAAATAATGGTAAAGTAATTCATAGAATTTATATGCCTTTTGAAGGTAAATTTAGCATCCATAACAAAAATACGTGGAGAGATTGTTATGAGTTTTTTGTTGAAACGATGCCTAAATTTGAACTTTTTTTCTACGAATATGAGGCCATTATAAAAAACATTTAGCTACAATTAAACTATTTATTGGCAAATTAGCTTACGTTAAGGATTGCAACGACATCCTTTTTATTTTCTCTATTTTCAATTAAAACTTCACTCCTTTTCCTATTTAAAAAATAGTTCTTTGAAATATCTTTAAAATAAAAAGATATAGTGGAAAGCCTGACCTGAAAGGGAACGCCCAAAAATTATTTTATAAATTGAATACTTAAAGGATAATGTGGTGCCTCTCCATTACTGGCTTTTATAGCATTTGTTATGGGCAAGATTAAATATAAAAATCCTAATATGATTAAACCTAAAATGCCTAATCCTAAAAGTAAGATTAATGGTATACATATTAATATATAGATAAACATAGATATTCTAAAGTTTAAAATGGCTTTTCCGTGAAAATCCATACCATAAATTTCGTCTTTTTTTGTGAGCCATAATATTAATGGCACAATAAAACCACCAATACCACTTACAAAATCTAATAATTGGCTTAAATGGGTTAGTACTAATAATTGTTTATCTTCTTTCATATTTGTTAGTTTGTTTAGTTTGGTTCTTTATTTATAGGACGCAAAAAGTTACTGTTTGTTACAAAATTATTTGTTTGCGTTAACATAAATATTGATTGAGCAAATTTACATTTTACTTTGCGGTTAATTTTGTATGGAATATAAATATAAAAACTTTACATATGAATTACTTAAATATTAACAAAGACAAAATTGTACCTATTGTATCAGAATTAAATGTGCTTTTAGCAGATTATCATCTGTACTATCAAAAACTTAGAAACTTTCACTGGAATGTTTTAGGAGAGAACTTTTTTGATTTACACAACAGGTTTGAAGAAATGTATGATGAAACAAAGGAAAAGATTGATGAGATTGCTGAAAGAATTATTACTTTAAAATATCATCCAGTTAGTAATTTATCTGATTATTTAGAAATTTCTAGAATCAAAGAATCTAGCCCTTTAAAAACTGATAAAGAAATGGTGTCTACAATTATAGAAGATCATAGAATTTTATTAGATCAACTAAATAAAGTGATAGATAAGGCAGAAAAAGCTGGGGATGAAGGTACTATAGATTTAATGGGCGCTTATGTTAGAGAATTAGAAAAATCTACTTGGATGTTAAATGCGTGGTCTAAAGACACCAAAGAGGCTCTAAATAGCAGTTTTGTAAAATAGCAATTGCTATTGAACGCTAATCTGAAATTAAAACCCATTAAACTAAATAAATGAATAAAATTGTAGATAAATTAGAAGCTTGGAAAGATATTTTTATAAAGAATATACCAAACATAGCCATAGCCATAGTAGTATTATTTATTGCCTATTTTGCTTCGAGAGGTATGAATTCTCTTGTAAATAGAACCTTAGGTAAAAGAATTAAACAAAAATCTGTTAGAGATTTAGTTTCTAGATTTGCTGCTGCAATAACTATATTAGTTGGTTTGTATTTAGCAATGACCGTTTTAAAGTTTGATGATACTTTAAAAACAATTGTATCTGCCGCAGGTGTGTCTGGTATTGTTATTGGTTTGGCTTTACAAGGTACTTTATCTAACACCATCTCTGGTGTAGTTTTATCTTTTAGAAAAAACCTAAATATTGGTAATTGGGTAGAAACAAGCGGTTTTTCTGGTGAGGTTATAGATATAAATCTGAATTATTTTGTAATGAAAGAAGCAGATAATAATATGGTAATTATACCTAACAAAACCATACTAGAGAGTCCTTTTAAAAATTACTCATTAACTACAAAAATGAGAATTGCTATAACTTGTGGTGTGGAGTATGGTGCAGATTTAGAAAAAGTTGAAAAACTAACTAAAGAAACTATAAATACTAATTTTAATCAAGATGAAATTGGTAAGAATGTAGAGTTTTATTACACCGAATTTGGAGATAGTTCTATTAATTTTTTATGTAGATTTTGGGTAGATTCTGAAAATGCACTAGAAAAATTAAAAGCAAAAAGTAAAGCTATTATAGAAATTAAGAAAGCTTTTGATGAGGCAGATATTAATATACCATTCCCAATGAGAACTTTAGAATTTGTACCAAATAACAACTTAAATATTTCTAAATAAAATTGCAAAAAAAAAGAGAAAATTGAAATGGCGTAAGCCAATTGACTAATTATAACTAGCAAAAAGTCTAACGTATTAAAACACGTTAGACTTTTTGGTTTTTTGTAGCAAAATGTTTCCGTATTTTTGTCGTATGATTCAAAATGATACCATTATTGCTTTGGCTACTCCAGCAGGAGTTGGCGCAATTTCTGTAATTAGACTTTCTGGAGAAAATGCTATTCATTTAGTGGATGCCAATTTTAAATCTATAAAAAAAGGTAAATCTTTAAAAACGCAAAAAACACATACCATCCATTTAGGGCATATTATAGAAAATGAGGTTGTTTTAGATGAAGTTTTAGTATCTGTTTTTAAGAATCCTAACTCTTATACTGGTGAGAATGTTGTAGAGATTTCTTGTCATGGTTCTAGCTTTATTCAGCAAGAAATTATTCAACTTTTTTTACAAAAAGGCTGTAGAATGGCAGATAATGGCGAATTTACCATGCGTGCTTTTTTAAACGGAAAAATGGATTTATCTCAGGCAGAGGCTGTTGCCGATGTTATTGCTGCAAATTCTGCTGCAAGCCACCAAATGGCCATACAGCAAATGCGAGGTGGAATTACCAATGAATTGAAAGAATTGAGAAAAAAATTACTCGATTTTGCTGCTTTAATTGAACTAGAATTAGATTTTTCTGGTGAAGATGTAGAGTTTGCAGATAGAACTCAATTTAAAGAACTAGTAGCAAAAATCACTTTTGTTTTAAAACGATTGATTGACTCTTTCTCCTTTGGAAATGCCATGAAAAATGGAATTCCAGTTGCGATTATTGGAGAACCTAATGTAGGAAAATCAACTTTATTGAACGCTTTGTTAAACGAAGAAAAAGCCATTGTTTCTGATATTGCTGGTACGACTAGAGATGCTATAGAAGACGAATTGATTATTGAAGGTGTTGCGTTTCGATTTATAGATACAGCAGGAATTAGAGAAACAAAAGATGTTGTAGAAAGTATTGGTATACAAAAAGCCTACGAAAAAGCAGAAAATGCACAATTAATTATTTTCTTAATTGATGCTAATAAGTACATCCACTCTAGTGAAGATTTTTTAGAAGAAATCAATACAATTTCAAAGCGTTTTCCTAACAAAAGACTTTTGGTAATTGCGAATAAAGTAGATACTTTGTCTTGTCATGATTTATCCATTTTAGAATCAGAAATTGAGAATTTAATTCTACTATCAGCAAAACAAAAAACAGGAATTTCAGCATTGAAAAACGAATTAACGTCTTTGGTAAATATTGGTGCATTAAGTAATAATGAAACGATTGTAACCAATTCTCGTCATTTTGAAGCATTAAACAATGCTTTAGAAGCAATTAGCTCTGTACAACAAGGAATTGATTTAGAAATCTCAACAGATTTATTTTCTATCGACATTAGAGAGTGTTTGCGTCATTTAGGAAATATCACTGGAGAATATGATGTTGATAAAGATATTTTAGGACATATTTTCTCAAACTTTTGTATCGGTAAATAAACTGAATTTTATACTAAAATAGTGGTTTCATTAGAAGATTTATTATCATTTTCATCAAAAT
>NZ_CBFHJT010000043.1:22743-26402 GCF_965656025.1 Polaribacter sp. | reverse complement strand
GTTTTTTGCATCAATTTTTTAGCAAACTTAATTTTTTCTGAATTTAAAAAATCGATGGGAGAAATACCTATTGTATTTTTAAATTTTTTATGAAAGTGAGAACTACTCATACATGCTTTTTCTGCTAAAAGATCTACACTAATATCCTTGTTTGTTAAATTTTCTTTTATATATTTTATAACCATCCCAATTCTGGTGTCCGTAAAAACATTTTGTGTATCATCTAATAAAACAGATTTTGCTTTGGTTTGCAATAATCGAACAATGAGTTCTTGAATCATTAAGTCTAATAATAAATCTTTAGAAGTATTACTATTTGTAAATGTATTTATTAAACGTTTAACAAGTTGATTTACATCTGAATTGTGGGTCAAATGATTGCTATTGTTGTTAAGAGTCCAGTTATTATTCTCATTTTCTATGGCAATAGTATCATTAAATTTATCTACTACTTCATTAATTTTAGTACTATCAATCCCTAAGGCTAAACATTGCGTGGGATTTTTCATTTTGGCTTCCGGAAAATCTATAATCATCTCTTTATTAGATGGCATAACAACAGATTCTCCTGGGTAAAAATCAAAAGTAGGTAACCCATCAAGATGCATCACTTTTTTACCAGTTAGCATACTTGCTATAATAGGGTAATCAAATTGTAACGCAACTTTTTCAGCATATTTATAGGTCTCGTAAATATTTAATTCGGCAAAATCAGCATTATAAGTAGTTCTATTTTCAACTAAAGTATCTAGTTTTCTGTTTTTATTATGTGATGTTAATAAATGGCTCATAATCAAAATTATAAAAGTTTTTAAAAAAAATAGTCTAATAATAGAATTGTACTACAATATAATAAATATGTTCAATTATTAGTGATTTTAATAAAATAACTTTACAAAAAATGATAATTATGTGTTTTTAAGATAATTATATTATCAATATTACAATTTTTTATCAATTTTAAATATTAACTAAAAATATAATTATGAGTTATTCAAAACCGCAATTTAAAACTACTTATGGAAACTTTATTAATGGTAAATTTACAAAACCAATAGATGGTGAGTACTTTGAAAATACTTCTCCAATTGATGGTAGCTTAATTGCAAAATATCCAAGATCAAAAAAAGAAGATGTAGAATTAGCTTTAGATGCTGCTAATGCAGCAAAAGAATCTTGGGGTAACACTTCAGCAACAGAAAGAGCTACGCTTTTAAATAAAGTTGCAGAAATTATAGAAGCTAATTTAGAAGAATTTGCTTTAGTAGAAACTTGTGACAATGGTAAACCTATTCGTGAAACTTTAAATGCAGATGTTCCATTATCTGCAGATCATTGGCGCTATTTTGCAGCATGTATTAGAGCCGAAGAAGGCAGTGCAACAGAACTAGATGCCAATACTTTGTCTATGAATATAAAAGAACCTTTAGGTGTTGTAGGGCAAATAATACCTTGGAACTTTCCTTTATTAATGCTTTCTTGGAAATTACCACCTGCTTTAGCTACTGGTAATTGTGTTGTTTTAAAACCCGCAGAACAAACTCCATCTTCAGCTACTTTATTGATGGAAAAAATTGCAGATGTTTTTCCTCCAGGAGTTGTAAATGTTGTTCATGGCTTTGGGCCAGAAGCAGGTAAACCATTAGCTTCTAGTTCTAAAGTAGATAAGGTTGCTTTTACTGGAGAAACAACCACAGGACAATTAATTATGCAATACGCCTCTAAAAATCTAAATCCCGTAACTATGGAATTAGGGGGTAAGTCTCCAAATATATTTTTTGAAAGTGTTATGGATGAGGATGATGCGTTTTTAGACAAAGCCATTGAAGGCGCTGTTTTATTTGCATTTAATCAAGGAGAAGTTTGTACCTGTCCATCAAGAATTTTAGTACAAGAAAGTATTTATGATAAATTTATGGAACGCGTTGTAGCTCGTACGAAGGCAATTGTACAAACAAGCCCATATAGTTCAGATTGTATGGTTGGTGCACAGGCTTCTAATGATCAGTATGAAAAAATACAATCTTACATTAAAACTGGAAAAGAAGAAGGTGCTAAAGTACTTTGTGGTGGTGCTGCAAATACAGAAGGAGATTTAGTAAATGGTTTTTACATTCAACCAACAATATTAGAAGGTCATAATAAAATGAGGGTTTTTCAAGAAGAAATTTTTGGGCCTGTAGTTTGTGTTACAAAGTTTAAAAATGAAGCTGAGGCTTTAGAAATTGCAAATGATACTTTATATGGTTTAGGTGCTGGTGTTTGGACAAGAGATGCACATCAACTTTACCAAATTCCTAGAGCTATAAAAGCTGGTAGAGTTTGGGTAAATTGTTACCATTCATACCCAGCACATGCGCCATTTGGAGGTTATAAAAAATCTGGTTTTGGTAGAGAAAATCATTTAATGATGATGGGGCATTATAGACAAACAAAAAATATGTTAATATCTTATGATAAAAACAAATTAGGATTCTTTTAGTAGTTTTTGTAAATTTAAAAAGCTGAATTAATAATTAATTCAGCTTTTTTATGAATATTTAAAGATATGAAAAGAATAGAAATAACAGAAAAAGCAGCAGAAATTGTTAGGGAATTGAAAGAAGAATTTGGCGATTTAATTTTTCATCAAAGTGGTGGTTGTTGTGATGGTTCATCTCCAATGATTTTTCAAAAAGACGACATGTATCTAGATGAAAGTGATGTTTTTTTAGGAATTATTGAAAACGTGCCTTTTTACATGAATCAAGATCAATATGAATATTGGAAACATACCCATCTAACTATTGATATCACGAAAGGGCGTGGGGCTAGTTTCTCCCTCGAAATTCCTTTGGGGGTCCGTTTTATAATTCATTCTAGATTATTAACAAAAAAAGAAACTGATTTTTTTAATATCAAATAGATATATGTTAAATTGCTGACAATAATAAAAAACAATTAACCAATCTTATGAGTAATTATCATATTAAAAACTTTCCAGAATATTATCACGTATATAGAAACTCGGTGAGAGAACCAGAAACCTTTTGGGAAGAAATTGCAGAAGAACACTTTGTTTGGAAAAAGAAATGGGATAAAGTTTTAGAGTGGGATTTTTCTAAACCAGAAATAAAATGGTTTGAAGGTGCCCAATTAAACATTACAGAAAACTGTATAGACAGGCATTTACCCACAAGAGGAGATAAAACTGCTATTCTATTTGAACCCAATAACCCAGAAGAAAAAGCGCAACACATTACCTACAATCAACTTTCTGATAAGGTAAACCAATTTGCCAATGTGCTAAAAGAAAATGGAATTAAAAAAGGAGATAGAGTCTGTATTTATGTTCCTATGATTCCTGAATTGGCAATAGCAACGTTAGCTTGTGCAAGAATTGGAGCCATACATTCTGTCGTTTTTGCAGGTTTTTCTGCAACAGCTTTATCAACAAGAATAAACGATGCAAATTGTAAAATGGTGATTACTTCTGATGGTTCTTACAGAGGTTCTAAAACTATCGATCTAAAAGGTATTGTTGACGAGGCATTAGAATCTTGCACAACTATAGAAACTGTTTTAGTTGCTAAAAGAATCAACTCAGATATTCAGATGAAAGAAGGTCGTGACAAATGGTTACAACCTTTATTAGACAAAGCATCCACAGTTTGTGAAGC
>NZ_CBFHJT010000043.1:0-22644 GCF_965656025.1 Polaribacter sp. | reverse complement strand
AGAGATTATGGAAGCAGAAGATCCGTTATTTATTTTATACACTTCAGGTTCTACAGGTTCACCAAAAGGAATGGTGCATACAACAGCTGGTTATATGATTTATACAGCATATACATTTAAAAACGCTTTTCAATACAGAGAAAATGATGTGTATTGGTGTACTGCAGATATTGGTTGGATTACAGGACATTCTTACATCGTTTATGGTCCTTTAGCAAACGGAGCAACTACTGTAATGTTTGAAGGCGTACCAAGTTATCCAGATTTTGGACGTTTTTGGGAAATTGTTCAAAAGCACAAAGTAAATCAGTTTTATACTGCACCAACAGCCATAAGAGCTTTGGCAAAACACGGAACAGAGTTGGTAGATAAATACGATTTATCATCTTTAAAAGTGTTAGGTTCTGTAGGTGAACCTATTAACGAAGAAGCTTGGCATTGGTATAATGATACCATTGGTAAAAAGAAAAGTCCGATTATTGATACCTGGTGGCAAACAGAAACTGGTGGAATGATGATTACACCAATTCCGTTTGTTACGCCAACAAAACCGACGTATGCAACATTACCATTTATTGGTGTTCAGCCTTGTTTGATGGATGAAAATGGCAAAGAATTAAAAGGGAATCAAGTAGAAGGTAGGTTATGTATTAAATATCCTTGGCCAAGTATGGCAAGAACCATTTGGGGAAACCATCAACGTTATAAAGAAACCTATTTTTCTGCCTACGAAAACGCTTATTTTACAGGTGATGGTGCGTTGCGTGATGAGGTTGGATATTACAGAATTACAGGTAGAGTAGATGATGTAATCATTGTTTCTGGACACAACTTAGGAACTGCACCTATAGAAGATGCTATTAATGAGCATCCAGCAGTCGCAGAATCTGCAATTGTTGGTTTTCCTCATGATATAAAAGGAAGCGCTTTATATGGTTACATTACTTTAAAAGATTTAGGAGAAAGTAGAGATCATACCAATTTAAGTAAAGAAATCAATCAATTAATTTCTGATAAAATTGGGCCCATTGCAAAATTGGATAAAATGCAATTTACAGAAGGTTTGCCAAAAACACGTTCAGGAAAAATTATGAGACGTATTTTACGTAAAATTGCCTCTAATGAGTTAGATAACTTAGGTGATGTTTCTACATTGCTAAACCCAGAAATTGTACAAAGTATTATTGATGAGCGATTGTAATTTTAATTAAATAAATATGTTGACCTCACAGGTTTTTAAAACCTGTGAGGTCTTCTTTATTACATTAACTTTGTAAATATGTCATACTTCTTATCAATGGCATATAAATTGACAAATACCGTTTATGCAACATTTTAAAGAATCAAAAAAGAACAAAAAGAAAGAAAAAGTTTCTATTGGAAAAGCCTTTAAAACCATTATTTGGCCCAGAAGAAACTTGGTTTTTGTAGGATTAATTTTAATAGTAATTCGAAGTTTGTCAGGTTTAATTTTACCTTGGCAAAGTAAAATTTTATTAGATGAGGTGGTTCCTGATAAAAATTTTGAGCAACTTAAAATTTTAATCATTATAGTTTTAGCTGCAATCTTAGTACAAGCAGTAACTTCTTTTTTACTGACAAGAATTTTAAGTGTACAAGCACAATATTTAATATCAGAATTAAGAGCACAAGTACAGAAAAAAGTACTGTCTCTTCCTATTAGTTTTTTTGATAACACAAAATCTGGTGCTTTGGTTTCTAGAATTATGAGTGATGTAGAAGGTGTTAGAAACTTAATTGGTACAGGTTTGGTTCAACTAGTTGGTGGTACAATTACAGCTATTATATCATTAATTATTTTAATAAACCTTAATCCTTGGATGACCTTATTTGTCTTTTTACCTATTTCCATTTTTGGATTTGTTGCCTTAAAGGCCTTCAAATTTATTCGTCCAATTTTTAGAACAAGAGGTAAAATAAATGCAGAAGTTAAAGGAAGATTAACAGAAACATTGGCAGGTGTTCGAGTTATAAAAGCATTTAATGCAGAAGAACAAGAAAATAAAGTTTTTGAAAATGGTGTAGATAAACTCTATCAAAATGTTAAAAAGAGTTTAACAGCAACCGCTTTAATGACAAGTTCTTCCACTTTTTTAATCGGAGTGGCAACTACAGGAATCATGGGAATTGGAGGCTATTATATGATGCAAGGGGATATGACCACTGGAGAATTTTTATTTTTTACCTTAATTCTTGGTTTTATGATTGCTCCAATTGTACAAATGAGCAATATTGGTAGTCAATTAACAGAGGCATTAGCTGGTTTAGATAGAACCGAAGAATTGATGAACAAAGCTGCGGAAGAAGATAATGAAAATAGAACAATAGAGTTAAACGAGCTAAAAGGAGAAATTAATTTTGATGATGTTTCCTTTGCTTATGAAGAAGATAAAGAAGTATTACATAATATCAACTTTAAAGTTCCTGCAGGTTCTGTAACAGCTTTGGTTGGTAGTTCTGGTTCTGGAAAATCAACAATAGCAGGCTTAACTGCAACTTTTTTAAATCCGAAATCGGGTACAATTACCATTGATAATCAAGATATATCAAAAGTAAAATTATCTAGTTATCGCAAATATTTGGGGGTTGTTTTGCAAGACGAATTTTTGTTTGAAGGTTCAATTCGAGAAAATATTTTATTTCCAAGACCAAATGCTACAGAAGAAGAATTAGAAAGTGCTGTAAAAGCTGCTTACGTAAATGAATTTACAGACAGATTTGATAATGGTTTAGATACGTTAATTGGGGAAAGAGGAGTGAAGTTATCTGGTGGACAACGTCAACGATTGGCTATCGCTAGAGCGATATTAGCCAATCCAAAAATTATCATTTTAGATGAAGCAACCTCTAATTTAGATACTGAAAGTGAAGCTTTGATTCAAAAAAGTTTATCAAAATTAGTTAAAGATAGAACTAGTATCGTTATTGCACACCGATTAAGCACTATAAAAAAAGCAGATCAAATTTTAGTTATTGAAGCAGGAAAAATAGTAGAAAGAGGAACTCACGAAGAATTAATTGCGACAAAGGGAAGATATTTTGATTTATTTACTTATCAAGCAAAGATTTAGTGAAACTCAATTTTTTTTGAACATAATAAAAAAAGTCAGTCTAAGCTTGTGGAAGACCGTTAACTAAACATTTCCTTATTTTTGTAATTATAAATTTAACATTTCGACTTTATTAAAATAAAAATCAAACTAAAACAATGAAAAAAATACTTTTATTATTAATTATTGTAATTTCAGGTTCCTGTAAAAATAATGTTAAAGAAGAAAAGAAAGAACGTTTTCCAACAAATTTAGCTCAAGTTTTTAAAACACATGGAGGTTTAAAATTATGGCAAAATGCCAAGGTTTTATCATTTAATAAGGGGGATGAAGTACATACAGCAGATTTACAAAGCAGAAAAACGGTAATTAATCACCCAAAGTATTCTTTAGGTTTTGATGGGAACGAAGTTTGGTTAGAAGAAACTGAAGAAGGCAGTTTTAAAGGCAACAAAAATTTTTATTACAATTTGTTTTTTTACTTCTATGCAATGCCTTTTGTACTAGCAGATGATGGCATAACCTATAGTAAGGCAGCAGATTTAGTTTTTAAAGGAATTAATTATCCTGGTTATAAAATTTCTTATGATGCAGACAAAGGAGCATCACCAGATGATAATTATATTATTTATTACAATCCAGAAACGTACAAAATGGAATGGCTGGCTTACATAGTAACATTTAACTCTAAAAAAACGAGTAATAAATACAATTTGATAAAATATGATACTTGGGAAAATGTAAATGGTTTGTTATTGCCTAAGCAAATTCAATGGTACAAAAAAGACGAAAAAGGAAATCCTAAAGAACCTGAAGGAGCGCCTTTAGAATTTACATTGCCATTATTGAGTCAAGGTAAATTGGCAGGTTCTTTTTTTGAGAAACCAAAAAAACAACTAAACTAAGTTAATAGATCTTTAAACTGTAAATCTTTTTTTCTATTAAGACGAGATAAAATTTTTAAGAACGCAATTGCAGTAATTAATGCATCTCCATTTGCAGTATGCCTATCACTTTTAGAAATGTTTAGTTCATCACAAAGTTCATCAAGTGTGTAGTTTTTAAATTCATTTTTATAGACCAAATGTTTCGATTTCCGGTACAAATTACCAGTGTCTATTACTTTGTTTTTTAGCTTGGGTAAGCCGTATCTAAATAACATTTCATTAATCATTCCAACATCAAAACCAACATGATGACCAACTAAAACTGCATTTTTAATATATTTTAAAAACTGTTGAATTGCAGTTATTTCATCTACTTTTTTAATATCACCATTTTTTAAAATACCATGAATTTTAACAGTTTCTGGTTTAAATATTTTTTGGTCTAAATAAATTTCAAAATTATCATTAACATTGATAATATTGTCCGTTAATGAAATCGCTCCAATTGACAAAATTCGATCATCTTTTTTAGAAAAACCAGTAGTTTCTGTATCAAAAGTAACAAAACGAGTTTCTTTGATAGGGAGTTTTTGTGTGTTTTGAATATTCAATTCATACTCTTTCCAAAAAAAGGGAAGTGTTGTTTTATTTTTTTTCTGAAACCAATTTAACTTCATTTTAAATAACTCTAGACAAGTTAAACCTTGTAATTAATAATTCTTGAATATCTCTAATTGGTTTAAAACAGCGTTTTAACTTTAATTTTTCTTCTTTTGTTAAGGTTTCTATTTCTATAAATTTACCAGAATCGTTGTGTAAAATTCCTTGTTTAGTTTTAAATTTTAACAATGCTTTAAATGCATAAGAACAAGATTTATAGAGCTCTCTATTTTGTGGTTCTAATTCTGCTAATTTTTCAAAACGTAAACCTGTATTGTTAATTTCGAGAATATTGTTAGATAAAACTAATAAACGAGCAGCATCTATTAAAGGCATTAATGCTCTACTTTTTATGTTGAAAAAATCTTTATTCTCACCATTTGTTTCTAACAAAAATTGTTTAAAAAAACCTAAAGGGGATGGGCTTTTTACAGCGTCTCTGCATAAAAATGTAAAAAATATAGATGTTTTGTTTACGGTTTCAAAAATACTTTTAGAAAGGTCTTTGCCCATTTCTGCATCACCATAAACAACACCAAAATCAAAAAATATAGACGAAAGTAGTATGGCTTTTTCATCTGTATTTAAAATCCAATCTTTAAATTGACCTTTCCATTCTGATAAAGATTTACACCAGATTGGATTGCTAGCCATCATTTCTGCTGCACAATATTCAAATCCAATTTTATGTAAAGATTTAGTAACATATTTCGCTAATTTCACGAAGTAAGCTTTGGTATCTTCTAATTTTTCTTCTGCTACATCTTCAAAAATTAGTGCATTATCTTGGTCTGTATATAATAGCTGTTCTCTTCTGCCTTGGCTACCAGTAGCTAACCAAGAGAACTTTACTGGTGGTTTGGTGTCCATCTTAGCAATAGAAATTTCTATAGCTCTCATGGTAACAGCATCATTAATTTCAGAAATAATTTTTAAGATATGGGTTAGCGGTATGTTTTGTTCTAAATATAGATTTAATAATGTGTTTGCTTTATTTCTAGCTCTTCTTATTTCTCTTGTTCTAGTTGCTTTTTTTATCTCTTTTAAAATTACTGTTGGATTGTTTCCAAAAGAAACCAACACATCATGATGTGTTAATATACCAACAAGTTTAGAGTTTCTTGTACCGTCTTTGGTAATGCATAAATGACCAACGCTGTGTTTAATCATTTTTAATTGTGCTTCTAATATAGAAATGTTTTTACTTTCTGTAATTACTGGAGAAGACATAATATTTGCAACTGGTGTTTCTATGGGAAATAAGCCCGTAGCAATTTTATTTTTTATATCGCTATTGGTGATGATTCCTATTGGATAATCTTCGTCATCAATAACTAAAATACAACCAATTTTACTTTTACTCATTGTGATTGCAGCTTCTTTTACTGATGAATTTGCGCTGCATTTTAGCGGGTTTTTAGTGTAATTTGAGGTTTGTAAATTAGATTCTGTAAAAGTGTTTTTTTCTATATAATCTGTAAAAACATTACTACTTTCTTCTATTGTATAAGGGTCAAAAGATTTTGATGCAAAAGAAGTTATTAAGTATTTATTGATTTTAGCATTATTTTCTGAAACTGACTCAAAATATTCTATAGGAATACCGTAAATAATAGATTCTTCATTTGCTACCGAATTTAATGCGTAATTTTCTTTACTTATTAAAGGTCTAAGACCAAAAATATCTCCAGGATCGCAAATATCTATTAATGTTTTATTTGATTTTTCTTTTTTGTAAAGCCCTATTGCACCATTTCTAACTACATAAAAATCGTTATGCAAATTATCATTTTCTTTAAAAACAAGTTTTCCTTTTTCTAAATAAATAATCTTTACTTGTGTAGCTATTTCTTGTAGTTTATTGCTAGAAAGTAGGTTGAAAGGCGGGTAGTTTTTTAAGAAATCATAAACACGTTCTGCAATAGTATTTTTCATTTTTCTTTAATTTTTTTACAAATTTCCTCATAAACAGTAAAGTAGTATTCTTGAAACCTAGAGAGTAAAACATTTTCATGTATCTCAGTATTTTTAAGTATTTCTAAATCGAATAACTGTATGTCTGCGACTTCTTCTTTTTGAATTTTTAATTTAGATATTGGAACTTTCAATTCAGCAATAAATACATGATGATGTTCATTGTCTTGAATTCCGTTTTTATGAGAAACTTGATGAATTCTAGTTCCGATTTTAATGAGGTCTTTTTCTTGTAATTCTAAGCCAATTTCTTCAAAAACCTCCCTTTTAGCTGAGGTTAAAATTTCTTCCCCAGCAGCAATATGACCTGCCACAGAAATATCCCACAAACCAGGAAACACTTTTTTTGTTAAAGCTCTTTTTTGGAGTAATATTTCTTCATCTTTGGTAAACAACCAAATATGCACAGTAGCATGAAACCAACCCTTTTTATGGGCTTCAGATTTTAAAGCCGTTTTTCCAGTTGGTCTGCCTTCTGGAGTTAAAATGTCTATCAGTTCATCCATTATTAATAATTATGAATTACGAATGATTAATTCGTAATTCATAATTGAAAGAGTTTATTTAAAATAAGAAAACGTTTCTCCGTCTTTTAAGTTTAATAGGGTTTCGTAAATCATTTTAATTACATTTTCAACATCATCTCTATGTACCATTTCTACAGTAGTATGCATGTATCTTAATGGTAAAGAAATTAAGGCAGAGGCAACACCACCATTGCTATATGCGAAAGCATCAGTATCTGTACCAGTAGCTCTAGACAATGCAGAACGTTGAAAAGGAATGTTTTTTGCTTCTGCAGTTTCTGTAATTAAATCGCGTAATTTTTGCTGAACAGCTGGTGCATAAGCCACAACAGGTCCTTTACCAATTTCTAAATGACCCGCTTTCTTTTTATTAATCATTGGCGTTGTTGTGTCATGGGTAACATCTGTAACAATGGCAACACTAGGTTTAATGGTTTGTGTAATCATTTCTGCACCTTTTAAACCGATTTCTTCTTGTACAGCATTTGTAATGTACAAACCAAAAGGCAATTCTTTTTTGTTTTCTTTTAATAAACGAGCAACTTCAGCAATCATAAAACCACCCATTCTATTGTCTAAAGCTCTGCATACAAATTTGTTGCCATTTAAAACATGAAATTCATCTGGATAAGTAATTACACAACCTACATGTACACCCAAAGCGTCTACTTCTTCTTTTGTAGCACAACCACAGTCTATAAAAATATTATCTGGTTTTGGTGCTTCCTCATTCGATTTATCTCTAGTGTGTATTGCTGGCCAGCCAAAAACACCTTTTACAATTCCGTTTTTGGTATGAATGTTTACTACTTTACTTGGAGCAATTTGATGGTCTGAACCACCATTTCTTGTCACATAAATTAACCCATTGTCTGAAATGTAATTTACATACCAAGAAATTTCATCTGCATGCCCTTCAATAACTACTTTATATTTTGCATCTGGATTGATAATACCAACGGCAGAACCGTAAGTGTCTGTGATAAAAGTATCTACATAAGGTTTTAGGTAGTCCATCCAAATTTTTTGCCCTTCCCATTCATAACCAGTTGGAGCTGCGTTGTTTAAATATTTTTCTAAAAAAGTAAGAGATTTTTTATTTAAAATTGATGTTTTTGCCATTATTTAATATTTTATAACTTTTTGATTTTTCTTTGTATCAGGTAAAAATAAAACGATTTTTTTACTAATCTTTACATTTGTTCTAAAATATTGTAACAATAACCTTTAATAAGATACTTATCTCCATAAATCAACAAAATCCAATTATGAAAAAACTAAAAATTATTATTTGTACAATGGCAATTTTTACAATGTTTAATTGTAATAGAACCGTAAGTGGTACCTCAAATTTTCATCCCGATTTTAAAATAGGTAAAAAAGGTTTCGAAAAAAAATTACAAGAAGCCTTCAGTTTTGAAAAACTTTCTGTGGGAACTTACATGACAGAAAAGCAAGGTTTTAATAAAGAAAAAGGCTTAACTTTAACCTTTGGTATCAACAATATAGCATCTATTACAGACAGTGTTTTTAATATATATGCAGATGAAACCAGTATTCTAGTAAAAAATAATTTGTTACATTTAGAAGATTACAATTACGTAATTGTAAAATTTAACGAAGAAACCAAAGGTGATATTTCTAAATCTATCTCTGTAACCATTAAAAAAGAACTAAAATAAATCTAAAACATGAAGTTAGTAATCAGTAATTTAACCAAGACCTATAAAAACGGTGTAAAAGCAATTGATGATTTAAGTATAGAAATTGGTACAGGTATGTTTGGTTTGTTAGGGCCAAATGGTGCAGGAAAATCATCATTAATGAGAACCATTGCTACTTTGCAAAGTCCAGATTCTGGTACCATTACTTTTGGAGATATTAATGTTTTAGAAGACAACATGTCTTTACGCAAAGTATTGGGTTATTTACCACAATCTTTTGGGGTGTATCCAAAAATGTCAGCAGAAGATTTATTAGATTATTTTGCTACTTTAAAAGGAATTGCGAACAAAGCAGAAAGAAAAGCGATTGTAAAAGAAGTCTTAGAAATTACCAATTTATTTGATGTGCGACGAAAATATGTTGCGGGTTATTCTGGTGGAATGAAACAGCGTTTTGGAATTGCACAACTGCTATTAAACAATCCCAAATTAATAATTGTTGATGAACCCACTGCTGGTTTAGATCCTGCAGAAAGACATCGTTTTTTAAATGTTTTACGCGAAGTTGGTACCAATTGTACAGTTATTTTTTCAACTCATATTGTAGAAGATGTAAAAGAGTTGTGTAATGAAATGGCAATTTTAAATGGGGGTAAAATTTTAAAACATACCACACCACAAGAGGCTACAAAAGAATTAGAAGGTAAAATTTGGACAAAGATTATAGAAAGAGAAGAATTAGAAGTTGCAGAAAGTAATTTTAACATTTTGTCTTCTAACTACAATCAAGACAATACTTTAAATATTAGAGTGTACGCTGCAGAAAAGCCATCAGAAGATTTTGTTGCAACAACACCACAGTTAGATGATGTATATTTTATTGCACTAAAAACAGATGAACCAGAATTAGTTTAAAAGTTTTAAAGTCTAACAATCTAAAAATCTAACGATTTAAACATCTATAGAATATGTTTTCAACAATATTTAAACAAGAATTAAAATACTGGTTTAATAAACCTGCTTTTTATATTTATGCAGGTATTTTTTTTCTATTAGCCTTTTTTTTATCATCAGCATCTGCTGGTATTTGGGATAATGTTACAGTAACTACAGGCTCTTCTAGAATTGTAAATTCACCAATAGGTATTACAGGTTTATTTAATGCCTTAACTATTTTTATTTTCTTTTTATTTCCCTCTATCATCGGAGTTTCTATTTATAGAGATTATAAAAGTGAAATGCATACCATTTTATATTCGTACCCATTTACCAAAGCCAATTATTTATTTGCAAAGTTTTTTAGTGCCATTTTAGTGGTTTCTATAATAGTAATTTTTATAGCCATTGGTATGATTATTGGTTTTCGATTTCCAGGTACCAATCCAGAAATTGTAACCGAATTTAATGTATTTACTTATTTAAAAACATATTTGGTTTTTATTTTACCCAATGTATTGTTTTTTGGAGCAGTGGTTTTTGCAATTGTAACATTTTCTAGAAACATTGCTGCTGGTTTTATTACAGTTATTATTTTAATGTTTGCACAAGGAGTTGTAGAAAGTATTTTTTCTGAACCAGATCAAGCAAAATTATTGGCAATGTTAGATCCTTTTGGTGCTGCAGCCTCTAATTATTACACAAAATATTGGACAGTTTCTGAACAAAACCAAATGCAAATTCCTATTAAAGAGTTTATTATTTACAATAGATTGCTATGGTTGGTTATTTCTTCTTTAATTTTTGGTTTCGTTTATAAGTACTTTAAATTCAGTCAAAATGCGATTTCAATTTCATTTAAAAAAGCAACATCAAACAGAGTTATAAAATCTAATTTTGGTGGAATTACAAAAATAAACTTACCAAAAGTTGCCTATAAACACACTTTTGGGCAGCATTTAAAAACCATGTGGGGGTTGTCTAACTTAGACTTTAAATACATTTTTAAAAGTTTACCTTTTATTTGTATTTTAATCGTTGGCATACTCTTATTAATAGGTACTTTATTTACAGTTGGTGAAATTTTTGGAACCAAAACACTGCCTTTAACCTGGCAAATGTTACAGGGTGGTACTATTTTTAGTGCATTAATTATCAACCTTTGTACATTTTTGTACGCAGGTATGTTGGTGCAAAGAGAAAGAACTGCAAGAATTGCACATTTGGTAGATAGTACACCAATACCAAATTGGACCTTACTTTTCTCTAAATTTATAGCCATTGTAAAAATGCAAATTGTATTGCTAGCAGTTATATTGGTTGCTGGGGTGCTGTTTCAAAGCTATAATGGTTTTTATAATTTTGAAATTGGGCATTATTTACAAGAGTTGTATGGGTTAAAGTTGTTAAATTATTTGGTTTGGGCATTTTTAGCAATTTTTGTACAAACCTTATTAAAAAATCAATATTTAGGCTTATTTATTTTACTAATAGTTTCTATAGGAATTCAGTTTTTATCTTTAGTTGGTATTGAGTTAGATGTTTTTAAGTATAATCAAGGACCAGGTTATGACTATTCAGATATGAATGGTTATGGTGCTGCATTGCCAAGATATTTATGGTATAAATTGTACTGGATTTTAGGTGGAATTTTACTTTTAATTTTAAGTGCTGTTTTTTGGTATAGAGGTTTACCAAGTTCTTTTTCAGAAAGGTTGTCTATCGCAAAAAAACGTTTTACAAAAACCTATTTAGTTACATTTTTAGTATTTTTTATAGCATTTATTACTTTAGGTTTTACCATTTACCAAGAAACAAAATCGAAAGCAGACCAAGATAATACTGCTGCAAAACAAGCAGAATTAGATGCTGTTAAATGGGAAAAAACCTATAAAAAATACGAAAATTACAAACAACCTAGAATTGTTGCTGTAAATGCAAAAATGAATATTTTTCCGAAACAAAGAACCTATGATGCTGCTGCAGTTTTTACCATGGTAAACAAAACGAATACAGCTATAGATAGTATTTTATTGAATCACAATTCGTTAGAGAGTACATTTGAGTTTAACAAACCTAACAATTTGGTGTTAGAGGATACCGTTTTTCATTTCGATATTTATCAACTAGATAAAAAGTTGATGCCTGGAGATAGTTTGCAGTTAAGTATAACTGTAAAAAGTAAAGAAAATACAAGGTTTCAAAGAAAATCTCCTGTAAGAGAAAATGGAACGTTTATAAATAATTTTGCCATTTTTCCTTCTTTAGGATATGCTCCAGGAGGTGAATTACGAGACAATAAAACAAGAGAAAAATACGATTTACCACCTAACAACTTGCGTCCACACCCATCAGATTCTACAGCTTTAGGAGATACTTATATTTCTAAAGATTCAGATTGGATAGATTTTGAAGCAACAGTTTCAACATCAAAAGATCAAATAGCTATAGCACCTGGTTACTTACAAAAAGAGTGGGTAAAAGGCGATCGTAAATATTTCCATTATAAAATGGATAGCAAAATATTAAACTTTTATGCTTTTAATTCTGCTAGATATGAAGTGAAAAAAGACAAATGGAAAGATGTAAATCTAGAAATTTACTATCACAAACCCCATACTTATAATTTAGAAAGAATGATGAAAGGGATAAAGGCTTCTTTAAAATACAATTCAGAAAACTTTAGCCCTTATCAACACAAACAAGTTAGAATTATAGAGTTTCCAAGAACAGGAGGTACGTTTGCTCAATCGTTTCCAAACACCATTCCTTTTTCAGAAGGTATTGGTTTTATTGCAGATGTAGATGATGAAAATGAAGATGGTGTAGATTATCCTTTTGCAATTACGGTACATGAATTGGCACATCAATGGTGGGCACATCAAGTTATTGGGGCAGACGTCTTAGGCGCTACTTTGCTATCAGAAAGTATGTCTGAATATGTTTCCCTAAAGGTATTAGAACATCAACATGGAAAAAACAAAATGCGTAAATTTTTAAAAGATGCTTTAGATGGTTATTTACTACAAAGAACCTTTGAAACGAAGAGAGAAAAACCATTAATGTATAATGATGGACAAGGATATATTCATTACCAAAAAGGCTCTTTAGTGTTATATGCCTTAAGCGATTATATTGGCGAAAAAACATTAAATAATACCCTAAAAAGATATGTGGAAAAAGTTGCTTTTCAAGAGCCACCATACACAACTTCTATAGAAATGGTTAATTATATCAAAGAAGTTACTCCAGACACGTTGCAATATGTAATAAAAGATATGTTTGAGACTATTACTTTGTATAAAAACCGAGTGGTAGATGTAAAATCTACAGCATTAGAAAACGGAAAATACCAAGTTGATATTGAGTTTGAGGTTTCTAAATATAGAAATAACGAAAAAGGAAAACGCTTTTTTAGTGATAATAAAAAGGACTCATTAAGTTACAAAAAACCAGATTTAGACAAACCAATATACTCTTTGCCTTTAGCTGATTATATTGATGTTGGTATTTTTACAGAAGATGAAGTTGATGGTAAAAAAGAAGTAAAAACAATCTATTTAGAAAAGCATAAAATTACCAAAATAAATAACAAAGTAACTATTATTGTTGATCAAAAGCCAACAGAAGTAGGTATAGACCCATACAATAAGTTAATAGATACAAAGTCTGATGATAATAGGAGGAAGATTTAATATTTGTAAGGTATTGACTTTTAAAAAGTTATTAAAATCAAAAAAAGCAACTACGTTAGTAGTTGCTTTTTTAGATAGGGGTAAATGCTTTTTTATATATATTGCGTCTGTTCTGTTAGGGGCAAAAGGGCGCAAAAAAGTTATTTACCAGTTAGGGGTTAAATTAGAATTTAAAGCGTTTATTTCTAAATTCCGTACAATAATAATAAAAAAAATGTTAAATAATGATATATTTAAAAAAAATATTCATTTTTTTTGTAAGTATTGCTTCTTTACTTGCTTGTAAAAAAGAAAAAAATATTTCATTAAAATATTTAGATGAATATATATTAAAAGACTCAATATTTTTTAAAGGCACTTTAATTGGTGGGCTTTCAGGAATAGACTTTGCAAACGATTCATATTTTTTTGTTGTTGATGACGGTGAAAAACCAAGGTTTTTAAGAGCTAAAATTAATATTGATAATAAACAAATTACCAATATTGAGTTTAAAGATTTACATCAATTAAACGATACAACCAATAATTTTTATAAAACGAACTACTTAGATTTAGAGTCTATTTTTGTGGATAAACAAACAAAAGAAATCAATTTTGTGAGTGAAGGTAGCATTAACTACAACAAACCACCTCTAGTATTTAAAACAGACAGTTTAGGCAAGTTTATAAAACAATATTCTTTACCAAAAGCTTTTTTAGACACCAAAAACATGAAACACAATGCTACTTTAGAAGCGTCTTCCAAAAGTGCGGATGGCAAAGGTTTTTGGGTAGCCATGGAAGGTGTACTAAAATCAGATGGAGAAGAACCCTCTTTTACAGAAACATATTCGCCTATTAGAATCACATATTATGATAAACAACAAGAAAATGCCACTAAACAATTTGCATATCAACTAGAAAAAATAACAAAACCTGCAAAAGGAAACATAAATTTAAACGGAGTTACAGCCATTTTAGAATATGAAAATAATAAGTTTTTTGTAGTAGAAAGAACCTATCAAAATGGTTATGGTGCTTATGGCAATATCATTCGTGTTTTTAAGGCAGAAGTTACGGAAGAAACAACAAATTGTATTACTATAGATGCATTAAAAAATTCTAATGTTATCCCTTTAAAAAAGACTTTGGTTTTTAATTTTGAAACAATTAAAAACAAATTAACAGACGGAATTATAGACAATATAGAAGGGATTACTTTTGGACCAACACTAAAAAATGGTCATAAAACCTTACTGTTTGTTTCTGATGATAACTTTCAAAAATATGGCAAACAATTAAATCAGTTTATTTTGTTAGAAATTACAGACAAATAATTGCTACTTTTACGTTACTAGAATTTTTTTAATGAAATTTACCAAGCTTAAATACAACATACTTCAAAAAAAGTTTCATAAGTCTTTATTAAAGTCAGTTGCAACTAGAAAAATATCACAAAAAGAAATAGTGAGTGTGGGTATTATTTCTATGGAAGAAATTACTTCCAATAAATCCATTTTAGAGGTTTTTGAAGAGGTTTTAGGTGTTCGAAATACTAAAATATATAGTTACAGAAAGTTTAATAAAGAAAACGAGTTTTCCTACAAGCATTTTTCTGAAGCCGATCTAAATTGGAAAGGAGAATATATTCAAGAGAATTTTAAAAGCTTTTTAGAACAACCTTTCGATTTGTTAATTGGCTATTTCAACCAGCCAAATTTATATACAGAAAATGCAGTTTTACATTCTCAAGCCACTTTTAAAGTGGGTTTTTCTAAAGTTAATGAAGCGCTATTTGACATAGAAATTTCAGAAGATGCAAACAATGTAAAGCTATTTGCATCAGAATTAAAAAAATACCTACAAATTTTAAAAAAACTATAAATTTAAACTTTCTGTAAAAAGTTGTTTATTCTTTCTATTCCTTCTAAAAACCTAACTAAAAATCAATCTTAAAATTGTAGTTTTGCAGTTCTAAAGATGTATACAATGCAAAAATTTGTAGGAACAGGTGTTGCTTTAATCACCCCTTTTAATGAAGATTTAAGTGTAGATTTTAATGCACTAGAAAAATTAGTGAATTACAATATAGAAAATGGTACAAACTATTTAGTAATAAATGGTACTACTGCAGAAAGTGCCACTATTTCTAAACAAGAAAGACAAGAAATAATTAACGCTATTGTAAAAATAAATGCAAATAGAATTCCTTTAGTTTTAGGAATTGGAGGCAATAATACATTAGCTGTTGTAGAAGATATAAAATCTACAGATTTAAGTAATATAGATGGTATTTTATCTGTAGCACCTTACTACAGCAAACCAACTCAAGAAGGGTTTTATCAACATTTTAAATCCATTGCACAAGCTACAGAAAAACCAATTATTTTATACAATGTTCCTGGTAGAACAGCAAAAAATATGGATGCAGCCACAACCATTCGTTTGGCAAAAGATTTTAAAAATGTAGTTGGTGTAAAAGAAGCAGGCAATAACACCCAACAATATTTAGAGCTTTTACGAGACAAACCAGCAGATTTTTTGGTAATTTCTGGTGATGATGATTTAGCCTTGGGAATTACTTTAGCAGGTGGTTCTGGAGTTATTTCTGTAATTGGTCAAGCGTATCCTAAGGCATTTTCTAGTATGATTAATTGTGGTTTAGAAGGTAAAAACAAAGAAGGTTATGCAACGCATTTTAAAATGATGGAAATTATCGATTTAATTTTTGCAGAAAACAATCCAGCTGGTATAAAAACGGTTTTACAAGAGTTAGGTATTTGTAAAAACACAGTGCGTTTGCCATTGGTAAAAGCTAGTAAAGATTTAGAAGGTAGAATAGCTACTTTTGTAGCTCAGTTTTAAAGTGCAATCTAGGTATAAGATTAACAAACATTTAGTATCTAAAATGATACGAAATAGTTTTTTTTATTGATAATTGTAGCCCACAATTTAATCCAATATTTATCGTTTTTAAATTGTAAGAAAAGCAAAGAATTTTAATTAGAAACTTAGTTTCTGTTTGTAAAAAATAAATTCTTTTATTATCCATAATTAATTACTAATTTTGCCCGATGCAAAAAATTAAAAATTTAGCGTGTTTATTTGTATTTAGTTTGTTGTTATTCTCTTGTGGAGAGTATCAAAAAGTACTAAATAAAGGGACTGCAGAAGAGCAGTATAAAATGGCTGTAAAATTATACGAAAGCCAGAAATATTCTAAAGCTTTACGTTTATTCGAAAAAATTACACCAAGTTACAGAGGAAAACCTCAAATGGAACGTGTTTCATTTATGATAGCACAGTCTAATTTAAACGAAAAAAACTATCCAATTGCGGGTTATTATTTTGATCGTTTTGTAAAAAACTATCCTAAAAGTTCTAAAAAAGAAGAAGCAGCTTTTTTGTCGGCATACAGTTATAAATTAGCTTCACCACGCTTTAGTATAGATGCAACAGATACAAATAAAGCCTTAGAGGCATTTCAAAGTTTTATAAATACGTATCCAGATTCTGATAAAATAGAAGAAGCAAATAAGTATTACACAGAGTTAAGACAGAAATTAGAAAAAAAGTATTTCGAAATTGCTAAAACGTATTACACAACTGCAGATTACGATTTAAGAAATTACAAAGCAGCAATACAGGCTTTTGATAATTTATTAGAAGATTATTTGGGTACCAAATACAAAGAAGAAGCTTTGTATTATAGATTAAAAGCGGCACATGATTTTGTGTTGAAAAGTACAGATAGACGAAAACCAGAGCGTGTTGAAGAAGCAGAAGATGCTTACGATAAGTTAAAAATTAATTTTCCAAATTCTAAATATATGGAAGATGCTAACGAAATGTTAGCAACCATGAAAAAAGAAAAAGAAAAAGCATTGGCTTATTTAAAGAAGGTTGATGAATTTAATAAAAAGAACAAAGAAAACATAAAATAGTATTATGGATTATAAAGATACAAAAGCAGCATTAAGTACCATTACTTACAATAAAGACGTAATAGAAGCGCCAACGCAAAATATTTACGAAGCTATTTCTATTATAGCAAAAAGAGCAGAACAAATTAATGGAGACTTAAAGAAAGAATTGGTAGAAAAGTTAGATGAATTTGCTACTTACAACGATTCTTTAGAAGAAGTTTTTGAAAACAAAGAACAAATAGAGGTTTCTAAGTTTTACGAAAGATTACCAAAACCTACAGCAATTGCAGTAGAAGAGTGGTTAAATGATAAAGTTTATCATAGAACCCCTGATGCAGAGTAATGTCTGTTTTAAAAAATAAAAAAATACTTTTAGGTATAACTGCAGGTATTGCAGCATACAAAACGGCTAGTTTAGTTCGTTTCTTTATAAAATTAGGCGCAGATGTTAAAGTAATTATGACACCTGCGTCTAAAGATTTTATAACACCACTTACACTTTCTACACTTTCTAAAAATCCTGTTAATTCTAAATTTTACTCTAAAGAGGATGAAAATGAATTGTGGAACAATCACGTAGAATTAGGGCTTTGGGCAGATTATATGTTAATTGCACCAGCAACAGCAAATACATTGTCTAAAATGACCAATGGTACCTGCGATAATTTATTGTTGGCCACTTATTTATCTGCAAAATGTCCAGTTTATTTTGCACCAGCTATGGATTTGGATATGTACATTCATCCATCAACTAAAAAAAGTTTAGCTACTTTACAAAGTTTTGGCAATATTTTAATTCCTGCAACTTCTGGCGAACTAGCAAGTGGTTTGGTAGGCGAAGGTAGAATGGCAGAGCCCGAAGATATTGTATCTTTTATAGAAAAGGATATTGTTTCTAAGTTACCTTTACAAGGAAAAAAATTATTGCTAACAGCAGGCCCAACTTATGAAGCTATAGATCCTGTACGTTTTATTGGGAATCATTCTTCTGGTAAAATGGGTTTTGCAATTGCAGAAGCAGCTGCAAATTTAGGGGCAGAAGTTTTTTTAATTTCGGGTCCAAGTAACCAACAAATAAAACATTCCTTTGTACATAGAGTTAATGTAATTTCTGCTGAACAAATGTATACTGCAGTACATAATTATTTTAAGGATGTAGATATTGCGATACTTTCTGCAGCCGTGGCAGATTATACACCAAAAAATGTGGCAACTCAGAAAATAAAAAAGTCTACAGCAGCGTTAGAGATTCAGTTAACTCCCACAAAAGATATTTTAGCCTCTTTAGGAGCTATCAAAAAAGACCAATTTTTAGTTGGTTTTGCATTAGAAACGAATAACGAGTTACAAAATGCAAAATCTAAATTAGAAAGAAAAAATCTAGATGCTATTGTGTTGAATTCGTTACAAGATAAAGGAGCAGGTTTTGCAACAGATACCAATAAAATTACTATTATTGATAAGGATTTTACTGAAAAAACATTTCCATTAAAATCTAAAATAGAAGTTGCAAAAGATATTATGAATGAAATTGTAGATAAATTACAGAAATAGATTGTCTACTTTTAGTGCAGTAAAGAGCTAAAAAAACTTTTTATTGCAATTTAAAAAGCAAAGTTAATTTTAAAAAATGCGTAAACTCTTATTCTTTTTTGTTTTTTTGATGGCTACTTTAAGCGCAAACGCTCAAGAGCTTAATGCTTTAATTAATGTAAATTACAATCAAGTACAAGGTTCTAATACACAGGTTTTTAAAACATTGCAAACAGCTCTTACAGAATTTGTAAATCAAACAAAATGGACCAACAAAACTGTAAAACCAGAAGAACGTATCGATTGTGCATTTACTATTATCATCACTTCTAGAAACAACAACGATTTTACTGCGACTTTACAAGTACAATCTACTAGACCTGTTTTTAACGCTGCCTATGCAACGCCTATTTTAAATATAAAAGACAACGAATTTAACTTTCGATACAATGAGTTTGACCCATTAATTTACAATAGAAATGCTTTTGATAGTAATTTAATCTCAACCATTGTTTTCTATGTACATGTAATTTTAGGCGTAGATGCTGATACTTTTGCACCTTATGGAGGAGAAAACGAATTAAAAGAAGCACAAAATGTAATGTT
The DNA here is from genome assembly GCF_965656025.1 of Polaribacter sp. GTDB lineage: Bacteria > Bacteroidota > Bacteroidia > Flavobacteriales > Flavobacteriaceae > Polaribacter. The sequence goes on along the minus strand of NZ_CBFHJT010000043.1, from coordinate 3,186 downwards.
ACAAGCACAACAAAGTGGTCTTTCTTCTTGGCAAAATGTGGTGGGTAAACAAAATAGATTTTTATTGATAGACAATTTAATGTCTCCCAAATTAAAAGTGTTCAGAAACATTTTATACAATTACCACAGAAAAGGTTTCGATAATTTAGTTACTGCCAAAGCCTCTTCTCAGCAAACTATAGAAGATAGTGTAATTGCTTTAGAAGGCATTTTTAATAAAACCGTAGGCAATTATTTAATTAGACTGTTTTTTGATGCCAAAGCAGACGAAATCGTCAATTTATATTCAGAAGAAACGCAAACCAGAAACAAACAACGTTTGATACAAACTGTGCGTAGAATTTCTCCAAACAACAATTCTAAGTGGAGGGATATAGATTAGATAGTTATTAATAATCATTCCTTTAAAATTCACAATTTTTCACTAATTTTATCTTTTAAAAATTAGTTAATTTGCTATCACAACTTTCCATCAATAATTACGCATTAATCGATTCATTATCAATCGATTTTTCGAACGGTTTATCAATCATTACTGGAGAAACGGGTGCAGGGAAATCAATTTTATTAGGTGCTTTGGGCTTGGTTTTGGGTAACAGAGCAGATTTATCTTCTTTAAAAGATACTTCGCAAAAATGTATTGTAGAAGCTAAATTGGCAATTACCAACTACAACTTACAAGATTTTTTTGAAGAAGTAGATTTAGATTATGAACCAGAAACCATCATCAGGAGAGAAATTCTTCCTTCAGGTAAATCTAGAGCTTTTGTAAACGACACACCCGTAACTTTATCAGTTTTAAATGAGTTAAGAAGTAAGTTGATAGATGTGCATTCGCAACATCAAACCATGCAATTATCAGACACTTCTTTTCAGTTTGCCATTATTGATGCACTTGCACAAAACCAAGAGCGAATTGCTTCTTACAAAAGAGGATTTACCCAGTTGAATGTGCTTAAAAAGCAGTTAGAGGATTTAGAAAATAAGCAAAAAGAAGCCAATCAACAATACGATTATAATTTGCATTTGTTTACGGAGTTAGAGGAAGCAAATATTAAAAAAGAAGAGCAAGAGGAGTTAGAAGAAAAACTAGAGAAGTTAAATAATATAGAAGATATCAAACTTAATTTGTCTGAAGCTTTAGAAATTTCTATTAACGAAGAAATTGGCATACAAAACTTATTACATACTTTAGAAGGTAAACTTTCTAAAATCGCCTCTTTTTCTAAAGAATATCAAGCTATATCTGAAAGAATTACCTCTGTAAAAATAGAGATAGATGATATTGTTACAGAGTTAGAAGATGCCAATGAAACTGTAGAGTTCAATCCAAATGAAGCCGAAGAAATTAATGACAGACTGCAATTAATATACAATCTACAGAAAAAACATTATGTAAATTCTAATGAAGAATTACTCGTAGTTTTAGAGCAATTATCAGAAAAAGTAAGGCAAGTAGAATCTGCAGATGAAGAAATTAATAAAAAGAAAAAAGAAATTCATGCAGTTGCAGAAAAATTAGATAAAGTTGCCAATTTAATCAGTAATGCTAGAAAAAAAACAATTCCGCATTTAACCAAAGAATTAGAGAATTTACTGGCAGATTTAGGCATGCAAAATGCGCGATTTGCCATAAAAGTAAAACCAACTATCATTTATTTTTCTAACGGTAAAGACGAATTAGAATTTTTATTTGCAGCCAACAAAGGTGGTAACTTTGGCGAACTAAAAAAAGTGGCTTCTGGTGGAGAATTGTCTAGAATAATGCTATCTGTAAAAAAGGTATTATCAGAAAATACCCAATTGCCCACTATTATTTTCGATGAGATAGATACAGGAGTTTCAGGCGAGGTTTCTAATAAAATAGCAGCCATTATGCAAAATATGAGTAAAAATATGCAAGTAATTGCGATTACGCATTTACCACAAATAGCTGCCAAAGGAAACAGCCATTATAAAGTATACAAAGAAGAAATAAAAGGTGTTACCACCACCAATTTAAAACAATTAACCACAGAAGAACGTGTGGTAGAAATTGCAGAAATGTTAAGCGGAAAAGATATTTCAGATACTGCTATAACTCACGCAAAAGAATTATTAAACTAACTTTTGTTATTTTTATTGTCAGTTCGAGTGCAGTCGAGAACTAAAACCTAACAACCAATAACTAAAACCCAACAACCATAAATATGTACAACTTACTAAAAGGAAAAAAAGGAATTATTTTTGGCGCATTAAACGAGCATTCAATCGCTTGGAAAGTAGCAGAAAAAGCACACGAACAAGGTGCTGAACTTGTGTTAACAAATGCACCCATTGCAATGAGAATGGGCGAATTAGATACCTTGGCAGAAAAAACAAATTCACAAATTATACCTGCAGACGCCACTTCTGTAGAAGATCTAGAAAACTTGGTAGAAAAATCTATGGAAATTCTCGGAGGTAAAATCGACTTTGTTTTACATTCTATCGGCATGTCTGTAAACGTCAGAAAAGGCAAGCATTACACAGACCCAAAATACGATTTTACCACCAAAGGGTGGGATGTTTCTGCAGTATCTTTCCATAAAACCATGAATGTTTTGTACAATAAAAATGCGATGAATCAATGGGGTAGCATAGTGGCTTTAACTTATATGGCTGCACAACGTGTTTTTCCAGATTATAATGATATGGCAGACAACAAAGCCTATTTAGAAAGCATTGCACGTAGTTTTGGCTACTTTTTTGGTCGCGATCATAAAGTCCGTGTCAATACCATTTCGCAATCGCCAACACCAACCACAGCAGGTTCTGGTGTAAAAGGTTTCGACGGTTTTATTGCTTATGCAGAAAAAATGAGTCCGCTTGGAAATGCCACAGCAGCAGATTGTGCAGATTATACCATTTCTCTATTTTCAGATTTAACCAAAAAAGTAACCCTGCAAAACCTATTTCACGATGGAGGTTTCTCAAACATGGGCGTAAGTGATGCTGTAATGGAAAAGTTTGAGTAATTTTTTTAGAAGCTATTTCGCGCTTTCGCTACTCGCTTTGCGCTGAAAAAGCGCAAGAGCTCAAACAAACCGCTCAATCACGGCTAAACTTGTTTGCCAACTTCTAGCAAACTATAAAACAATTACCTATTTAAAAGCTGAAAGCATAAATTTTGTCCTTTCGGCTTTTTTAATTTTATTACTTTTGAAC
>NZ_CBFHJT010000042.1:0-27544 GCF_965656025.1 Polaribacter sp. | reverse complement strand
TTAAATGCAGCCATGATTTCCGGTGAAAGAGCAGCATTAGGTGTAATACAAACGTTAGAAGATGGTTTAATTGTAGATGAGCTAACCTCTGAATATCAATAAAAAAAGAGGCCCTATTACAAAGCCCCTTTTTAAACTACTATTACTAACTCAAAAAACTCTATAACTTATAACTGTTCTATTAAAAACTTAATTAAATCTGTTGTTGTAACAATACCAACTAATTCGCCATCTTTGGCAACTGGTAGTGCATGAAATTCTTTTGCCGCTAACAATTCAGAAACCTCTTTTATGGTCGCATCTGGGTCTACAACTGTTACATTTTTAGCCATTACTTGTTTGATTGTAAACATATCGTAAACAAAAGTATCTACATTGTTTTCATCATCTGATATATCTGCAAAACTAATTCTTAAAATATCTGTATAACTTAGCATCCCTAATATTTCTTTATTTCTAACGACAGGAATGTGTCTAATTTTATTTTTTTTGAAAAGTTTTTCCGCTTTTTCTAAAGTATCAGAAACGCTTAAAGTAATAACCTCGGATGTCATTATGCTTGCTATGGGTGTTCGTTTTTTCATGATATCTTCATTTAGAATTATATTTCAAATTTCAGAAAAAATCTCACTTTAAAAGATGATTTTTATCAGTCTTAAACAACTAATTTTCTAGTACTTTTATAGTTGTATGGGCACAAAAAAACTCAAAATTTTACAATTTTGAGTTTTTTTGTGAGCTCAACAGTCAAAATTTATAACTTTTTTGAGGATATTCATGATTTAAGTTTAATTACAAAAACATAGATCTAAAAAAAACTTGTAAACTTTAAGCTTTTAGTTAAAGTTAGTGAAAAAATAATTGATTTAGTCTTATATTAAAATGCATATCGATGAGGACCTCCTCTTCGTATTTCTTCATTTGCAAAGTCTTCAAATTGTTTAAAATTAATTCTAAATGCATTTGATAACTTAAAAGCAGCTTTGTAATAAGCTTCATCATTATTCCAAGTAGCTCTCGGACTTAATAATTCGGTTGGTACTCCAGGACATGTTCTTGGTTGTGCTACTCCAAAAACAGAGTGAATATGGTAATCTTCGTATCTATAACTCCCTAAATCGCCATTTAAAACTGCAGCAATCATTGCTCTTGTATATTTTAATGGCATTCTTCTTCCTATGCCATATTGCCCACCAGACCAACCTGTATTAATCAACCAAACATTAACATTTGAATCTTTCATTTTCTTACTAAGCATTTCTGCATATTTTGTAGGATGTAAAGGCATAAAAGGTGCACCAAAACAGGCAGAAAAGCTAGGTGTTGGTTCTTTAATACCTGCTTCGGTTCCTGCAACTTTAGCTGTATATCCAGAAATAAAATGATAAGCTGCTTGGTTTGGTGTTAGTTTAGATATTGGAGGCAACACTCCGAAAGCATCCGCAGTTAAAAAGAAAATATTCTTTGGATTTTTACCAATAGAAGGTTGTTTGATATTTTCTATATGATCTATTGGATAACTAACTCTGGTATTTTGCGTGATTGAAGTGTCTGTAAAATCGACAACCCCATTTGTATCCATAACCACATTCTCTAGGATAGCGCCTTTTTTAATGGCTCCAAAAATCTCTGGCTCTTGTTCTTTTGATAAGTTAATCACTTTTGCATAACAACCGCCTTCAAAATTAAAAACGGTGTTTTCTGCTGTCCAACCATGTTCATCGTCACCAATTAAACTTCTTTCCGGATCTGTAGAAAGGGTTGTTTTACCGGTTCCAGAAAGTCCGAAGAAAATAGCTGTATCTCCATTTTTACCAACGTTTGCAGAGCAATGCATTGGCAGGGTGTTTTTGAATATAGGAAGAATAAAATTTAATGCAGAAAAAATTCCTTTTTTAATTTCGCCTGTATATCCTGTTCCGCCAATTAGTGCAATTTTCTTTGTGAAATTTAAAATAACAAAATTGTGTTGTCTTGTTCCGTCTACTTCTGGATCTGCCATAAAACCGGGTGCATTTACAACGGTCCATTCTGGTTCAAAGTCTTTAAGTTCGGCTTCTGTTGGTCTTAAAAACATGTTATAGGCAAACATATTACTCCAAGGAAACTCGTTGACAACCCTAATATTTAACTTGTAATTTTCATCTGCACATGCATACGAATCTCTCACAAATATTTCTTTGTTAGAAAGATACGCTGTTACTTTAGCATATAGAGCATCAAACTTATCTGTATCAAAAGGAAGATTAATATCACTCCACCAAACTTCGTCTTTGGTTATTGCGTCTTTAACAATAAAGCGATCTTTGGGTGAACGCCCTGTAAACTCACCTGTGTTTACAGCGATAGCACCTAAAGAAGAAACCTCTCCTTGTTTCTTTTTAATAGTTTCATCAAACAATTTGTCTGAAATTAACTGATATTTAATTGTTGCATTTTTGATTCCTAAATTATTTAACGACTTATCAATAAGCTTATTATGACACATAAATTCTAAAAATTTAATATTTTTATTTTATTGTTTTTTAACAAAATCTTAAATATCATTTTGTTGTTTCCTTGCTTTATATTTAACTAATAGATATACTTAATACCAATAAATACAAAAGCCTTTTTAAAGGTTTTATTTTTAACCGAAAACAAAGCTTATGATTATATAAAATACAGAAGGGCACAACAAACATCCGAGTCCTGTATAAAAAGTAGCTGTCATAGCTCCATAAGGAACTAATTTTGGATCTGTAGCAGCCAGACCTGCAGAAACACCACTTGTTGTTCCCATTAACCCTCCAAAAACAATAGCCTCATGAGGATTGTTTAAATTTATTCTTTTAGCTAAGAAAGGTGTCAATATAGTAACACATATTGTTTTAAAAACTCCTGTAGCAATACTAATTGCAATTACTTCTGAACTAGCTCCTAAAGCATATCCTGTTATAGGTCCCACTATATAAGTACATGCACCTGCTCCTATTGTTGTAAGACTTACTGGATCTGTATATCCATAACAAAAAGAAATAAATACTCCTAAAAAAAAAGAAAAAGAAACTCCTACAAATAAAGATATTACCCCGGCCAAACCAGCATCCTTAATTTTTTTTAAATCTGTATTCATAGCAGTTGCTACGACAGAAAAATCTCTTAGCATAGAACCACCTAATAAAGATAAACCTGTAAAAGTACTAAAGTCACTAAGACCTTTTTTTTCACCAAAAAAAGCCAAACCTAGCGCTATTATTATAGCTACAGCAACACTAGGGATATAAGATTTGAATAAATATTTAGATATGTAAAAGGAAAATAACATTAAAAGACCAACACATAAAAAAGCAACAATTAATCCGTTTTTTGAAATGATATTTTGTAAAATGTCTATCATTATTATACAGAATTTGATGTTTTATTCTTGCCTATTTTTGAAATTATTGGAACTAAAAAATAACCTATAAAAACAACAAAAAAACCAACTAAAATCGCTGTGTAACCCCCATTCCAAGCAGCTTTTACATTTTGTGTTGCAGACATAGCTATTACAATTGGAATGTACATTGACCCCCAAAAAACAATTCCTCTTTTAGTTTCTTTTTTAAACAAGTTTCTTTTTTTAAAAAAATTGGTTAAAAAAATGAGATATACCATAGAAAAACCAACCCCCCCAAGATCTCCATCAATATTTAATAAATTACCTAATAAACTTCCAGTAAACTTTCCTAATAAAAAAGAAAATGAAAGAATTGCAACACCATAAATTTTCATATTTGTAGTATTTAAAATAACTTTTTAATTTCATTCTTAACAACCTTCCCCATAACATTTACAGGTAACTCTTTTTGAATATTATATTTTGTAGGTATTTTATAAGATGGCAACTTTAACTTTAACCACTCTTTTAACTCATCTATAGAAATTGATTTAGTATTAATAACTATGCAAACTGCAATAATTTCTCCCCATTCTTCATCTGGCAAACCTACTACACCACAATCTGCAATATATTTATATTTCCTTAGTACTTCTTCTATTTCTAACGCAGAAACTTTATATCCTCCATTCTTAATTATGTCTACTGAATTTCTGCCTAATATCTTAAAACTTCCTTCTTGAAAAATTGCAATGTCTCCTGTCTTAAACCAATTATCTTTGGTAAAACTTTCTTTAGTTTCTTTAGGTTTATTCCAATACTCCTTAAACACATTATTTCCTTTAACCTGTATCTCTCCTGGTTCTCCTATTTTAGATATTTTACCATTATCTTCTGCTATCCTTATTGATACTCCTTGCAATGGCTGCCCTATATGTCCTGGTTTTCTTTTACCTCTATAAGGATTGCTAATTGCCATCCCAATCTCAGTCATCCCATACCTCTCAAGAAGAGTATGTTTACTTATTGATTTCCAATATTTAAGAACGCTTACTGGTAGTGCTGCAGAACCTGAAACCATTAATCTAAAATGTTCTAAAGTATTTGATATTTCTTGTTGCTCATTTTTAGGTAAAGTTTTCCAGAAAGAGATAAGTTTATAATAGATAGTTGGTACTGCCATAAAAATATTTATCTCTTTATTTTTAAATAAATCAAAAACATCTTTCGCATTAAATTTTGGTAAAAACTCGCAACAAGCGCCAGACCATAATGCACATAAAGTTATATTTACAATACCATGAACATGATGCATAGGTAAAACATTTAATATATGATCTTTTTTCTCCCATTCCCAACTTTTAATTAATGTAACAACCTGACTTTCTATGTTTTGATGAGTAGACACTACTCCCTTTGGAGCTCCTGTAGTTCCACTTGTATAAATAATCATAGCTCTTCTATCTAAAGAAATAACTGGTAGAGATCCAAAAATATTTGTAAAAGACTCTGCTTTAATACATCTAATATTATTGTTATTAAGAACAGGTTCTAATAAATCTTTATATTTTTCACTGTAAATCAAAACAGATGTATTTGTATCATCTAATACATATTTTATAGACTCTAAAGGATGTTTTACGCATAATGGAACAGCGATACCTCCAGCTCTCCAAATACCCCATTGAATAGAAACATAAACAAAACCTGGATCAACTAAAAAAGTTACTCTCTGTTCATTTAAGTCTTTTTTACCGGCAAGTAAATCAACTGCTATTGATTCTGATTTATTTAAAAGTGTTTGATATGAATACTGTCTATTATTACTTTTTACACATACTCTTTCTAAATGCTTGTGTGCATTTTTTACTATTCCCAACATTGTATTAATGGATGTTAAATTTATAAGAAACCTTTAATTTACTTAGTATTCAAGATTATTTAGAATAAGTTCTTGTGACTTTTCTATATTTAATACTAATAGACTCTGAGCCTCATTAGATATTTTTTTGTCCTGAGTTAATTTTGTTAGTGAAGCAAAAAAATCTAAACTAGACTGAATAATTTTCTTATTAAATAAATTAATTACTTCATCTTTATTTATTGAGGAGCGATGAAAAGATAAATCTTTAAGTTCTATCGATTTTGAAGTTCCCCCAAAATAAAATTTCGAAGGACTTAATCTTTCTTCGACTTCGCCAATATTTACACCATTTAAATATAAAATAGATTTTTTATTTGCAAAACTATGAGATAAAACTAGGTGATTCCATTTATCTTTATACCTATCAAAAAGCACAGATATGGTTTTATATTTTAAGTTAAACCCTTTAATTGAAATTGAGTTCTGTTTGTTACCTTGAACAAAACCAGCAATACTTCCATCTTCCATTTTTTTAAATCTAAAACTTAATGTAAAAGAATGAACAGTATTATTTTTAAGATCTAATAAAAGAGGTGCTTGTTCTGATTTTTTATTTTTAAGAGTTATATAACTAGGATTATAGTCATAAATTGGAGTTTTTTTTCCAGCTAATAAGGCGTCAAATAAAGAGGGAACAATAGTGTAAGACATTTCTTTATGCCCTAGGTTATTTGGATGCCAAGGGTCATTTACAAAACCATCAACCCATTTACCTTCATAATTATCTATAGCACCTAAAACATTAATACTAGGGTATTTCCAAGTATTAATAATTTCATTCATTCTTTTTGTAATCCTGTAGTGGTTTTCATCAAATAAAGAATGTGCATAACAATTTACGATAACAGGTTTTATTCCCTGATTGTATAGAGAGTCAGAAAGTCTTAGCAATCTACTTCTAAACTGTTCTAAAACTTGTTCTCTACCATTTTGGTCTACCTGTTTTCTCAATCCCTCATTACCTAGTGATAAACCGATTACAACTATCTTTGGTTTTGTGGGGTACAATTTTTTTGATAATCTATCAAACTTCTCTAATTTTATTGTATTATCTCCATTAGTAGAAACATTATAATATTTGTATTTAAGAGTATCTATAACGTTACTGTTATAAAACATCCATGCATACCCTTGATCATTTTTTGCACCATATCCCTTACATACAGAAGAACCAAAAAAAGTTAAATTAACTTTTGATTTATTCTGAGTGAAAGAATAGAAGGAAAAAAAAATACAGGAAACTAATATTGATAATCTATTTATTTTTAACAAATCAATTTTATTTTAAGTTAATTTTTTCTGGGTCAAAATCTATTTTTGGGTTCACATCTACCTCGTTTTGTGGTAATGGATAAAGGTAGGGGTACGTAACATTTCCAAGTGTTTCAATAACTCTATTAGTTCTTCTTAACTCAAACAAACGATTACCTTCTCCAGATAGTTCAAATTTTCTTTCATTTCTAACTGCTTCTCTAAAATCTAGATCACTTAAACCTAGCTGTAAATCATTTAATCCTGCTCTATTTCTTATTTTATTTATTTGCTGGTATGCCAAAGAGGTAGCTCCGGATGCCTCTGCATAGACTAACGCAATATCAGACATTCTAAGATATAAAGGACTAGAACTCGTTTTATCCCAATCTATCCATTCTGGATCAATATATTTTAATGAAAAATAATGTTCATTATAAGTAGCTCTTAAAGAACCATCTGCGTTATAAAGCATATTAGAATATAAGTTTTTTCTTAAGTCTCCAGGCTCATGAGTATTTACAAATTGATTTGATATTCTATAAACCCTATACCCCCAAGTTGTGGGTAAATATGTGTTTGTCAAAAAAGGGTGACTTACATGAAAATCAGTAGAATAACTTACACCTGGATTAGGCATCCAAATTGCAGCAAAACCAGATTTACCGACAGATTTTTCTCTATTAGTAGATAAAAAATAAATATTTTCAGAATTCATTTTATTATTAACATCAAAAATACCCCATAAGTCAGTTTGTAACTCATATGTAGATTGATCAAAAATTACTTTCCCTGCGTATTCTTTTGCTTGATTATACATTTCATCTGAATTCAAAACCCAATTGTACCTTGGAGAATTACTTTCTTTAGAAGAAGCTAACGTCAAAAAAACTTTTGATAATAAACTTTGAGCAGCTACCTTATCTGCACGTCCATATTTCCTTTCAATTTGCATTAAATCAATCGCATTAGTTAAGTCTTCAATAATAAAGTCATAAACCTCTTGAATGTTACTTTTTGCAAGAAATAGATCTTCTGAACTAGTCACTGAACTTTTTCTTAAAGGAACTTCACCAAAAAGACGAACAAGATTAAAATAATGCCATGCACGAATGAAATATAATTCTCCTGTAAAATGATTTTTTTTTGAGATTTCTATATCTACAGAATTAATATTATCTAATACAGTATTCGCTCTGTTAACACCTATATAACTATATTTGTAAAAGCCCTGTATACCAATAGTTAAAGGGGATATCTGCCATAAATCAATCTCATTTCTACCATAAAATGTATTTGTTGGTGTACAGTACATTATTTCTGATGATAAGTCAGTTAATTCTATATAACCATATAAATATTCATTTGTCTGATTTACTATATAGGCATATAAAATTGCAGACTCAACCTCGTCTTCAGATTGAAAAAAATTTTGATCTGTATAGAATCCTTTGGGGTTTTCATCTAGCTCAGCACATGAATTTAAAAAAAAGAGAAAAAAACTAACTACATAATAAAATTTAAACTTCATATTTTTTAAAATTAAAAGTTAATGTTAAAACCAATAGTAAACCTTCTTACTCTTGGTCTAAATCCATAATAAATTCCGTTTGTTCCAACTTCAGGGTCGTATCCTTTAAAACTTGTGAAGGTGTGAAGGTTTGTTGCATTTAAATATGCCTTAAAAGATTTAATACCAAAATCAGGAAAATTGAAAGTATAAGCTAAATTAACATTTTGAATTCTTAAAAAACTACCATCCGCTAGGTACCAATCAGAAAACAAAGGTGTTCCTCTATCGCCTCTTAAACTTGGCCATGAGTTTGTTGTGTTTTCTCCAGTCCATCTTAAAGGTTTCTCTGTTACTCTCTCAAACTTTCTTGTGTCTAAGATATCATACCCGAAAGCTCCATTAAAAAGAGTAGAAATCTCAAACTTTTTGTATTTAAAATTTAAAGCTAAACTTCCAGTAAAATTAGGGTTTGGGTCTCCAATTATAACTCTATCATCAGATGTAATAATTCCATCACCAGATAGATCGGCATAGTAAGGGTCTCCAGGTTGATTTACAGATGCATATGTTGGAAAATTTTGGGCTTGGTCATTATTTTGGATGATACCTAGTTGTTTATATCCATAAAATACATTTAAAGGTTTTCCTAATGCATAAACTGAAATAGTTTGAGAACCAAAAGTATTTTCTAAACTAACACCTGTATCTAAGAATTTATTTTCGAAAAAATCTGTTATTAAGCCTGCGTTAGCCTCTGAACCTATCGAAATAATTTCATTTCGATTTCTATTAAATGTTAGTGTCCCAGAGAGAGACAACTCTTGTTTTTTTAATAGAATTCCCTCTAATGTTACATCTACCCCTTTATTATCAATTTCACCATCGTTAACCAACATAAAATCAAAACCAGATGATAATGGGAGTACTTGATCTCTTAGTAAATCTGTTGTATTCTTGTAATAATAGTCAAACGTAACCTTTAATTTACTATCAAAAGCTTCAAAATCTGTTCCAATATTTAATTGAGATGTAGATTCCCATTTAAGATTGTCATTTGCAATTCCTCTCCATTGAAACAACCTTCCTCCTAAAGAAGAATTTACACCTGGTCCAATAACAGATTGCCACTGAGAACCATTGTAAAACTGGTCTTCTCCGAACCTAGATTGTGTTGAATACGCCTCTATACCGTCATTCCCAGAAACCCCATAACTAGCTCTTATTTTAAATTGGTTTATTTTATCAAAATGCTGCATAAACTTCTCGTCTAAAAGATTCCATGCTAAAGCTCCTGATGGGAAAAAGCCCCATTTACTATTTTTACCAAATTTAGAAGAACCATCAAATCTACCTGTTAATGTTAGTAAATACTTACTGTTTATAGAATAGTTAAGTCTACCATAATATGAACTTAACCCCGTGTTAAATTGAAAATTATCTACAAACTGATTTTCAACAGAAGCACTAGATAGATTCTCATTTCCTAAAACATCACTTAGGAAATTTCTACCTTCTAAAAATAAACGCCTATCATTTGTAGATTGCTCAGAATTTCCAATCATAATAGTATAATTATGATTTTTAAAAGAATTTTTGTATGTAATATAGTTTTCGAAAACTCTTTTAGAATCGGTTGTATTTTCAATACTTCCAATACCATCATAAACTTGAGATAATATTGATGGTAAATAATAGTCTTTAATATTGGTGCCTGATTTAATATTGGCTCTTGAGTTAAATGTAATTTGATCTGTAATTTTCCAATCTAAAAAACCTGAAACTAAAAAGTCTTCACTTTTGGTTTCATCAGTTATCTTTCCTCTTCTATATGCGGGATGAAAAAAATCGTTATCTGAAACCAAGTAAAAGCCTTCAGCTGGATTATTTGAATTATAAACTGGCCATAAAGGATTCCGTGTGTAATTCGTGAAATTATTATTTCTAAATTTTATGTTCGTATATGTTGTATTTAAAGTAAACTTTAAATTGTTTAGTAGTTTAATATTAAAAGTAGAAAACAAGTTAATTTTTTCGTAATTATTATCAATTTTACTCCCCTCTTGGCTCCAATGATTTAAATTAACATTATATTTAATTTTATCTGAACCACCATAAACACCTAGATTAGTGTTTTGTATCTCACTAGACTTTCTGTAAACATAATCAGTCCAATCTGTATAATAAGGCCAATCTCCAGATCTAATTTGCTCTAAAGAAGGGTAGAAACCACCTTGTAACTCCTCATCTCCCGATGCACCAACATAAGGCACAACACCACCACCATTAATAGCTTTTTCATTAGCTAACTCAGCCATTAATAATGTATTTTTCCATACATTCTCAAAATCTTTATTAAATGAAGAAGTTGTAGTTTGGGAAGTCAAGTATATGTTCATCCTATTTGCCTTACCTTGCTTTCTAGTAACTATAATTACACCATTTGCTCCTTGCGAGCCATAAATAGCTGAGGCAGACGCATCTTTTAAAACCTCTATAGATTCTATATCAGCAGGGTTTATCTCATCTAAACCTCCGGGATAAGGAAAGCCATCTATAACAATTAAAGGGGATGCGTTCCCTTTAATTGTACTAGAACCTCTTATTCTTAGGGTAGCTTGGCTACCTGGTTCATCAGATGGGTTTATAACATTTAATCCAGCTACTCTTCCTTGTAATAACTCCCCAGCATTTGAAGCAGGTATCCCTTTAATCTGCTCTGCCTTTAGAGTGCTTACAGAACCTGTTAAGTCCTTTTTTCTAACATTTCCATAACCAATAATTACAATTTCATCCAAACTAGTAGAACTTTCTACTAAAATAACATTAATAATATTTTTTTTGGAAACCAGAATATCCTGAGTTAAAAAACCAAGGTATGAGAAGCTTAAAATAGATTTTCTACTATTTACGCTAATAGTAAATTTACCATCAAAATCAGTAACTGTAGCGTTTTTTGTATCTTTTTCAAAAACAGCAACTTGAGGAAGAAATTCTCCTTTCTGAGATAAAACTGTTCCTTTTATTTCAATCTTCTGAGCTACTCCTATAAAAGACAATAAAAAAAATAAGAAAATAAAATTAAGTTTTTTAAATGTTATCATAAATTAGACAGTTATTATTTTTTTGTAAAAATATAAATATTGAAATTTCAAATATTTGTTAATTAACCAAATTAATAATACTATTATGAAAACAAATTAACAACTTCGAACAATAAAAAGATTTTAAAGAGTATTATTTTTTGTCACAATTTATAAAATTGATTTAAAAATATTAGAAATATCGGTTTCATTCATTTTAGTAAGATTATAAGATAATAACCTTGACTGCTTTAATGTTCCTGTTGTTAGAGTATTTATATCTTTTTCAGTAATATTATAATCCGATAATTTAGTACTTAAGTTTAATTCTTTAATTAAACTTTCAATTTGATTAATTAAATAATTAGCTGCTTCTGCATCTGAACTAAAAATTACTTCTGAATTAATTATTCTAGACAAATCTGCATATAATGAAGTTGCCTTTTTTAAATTAAAACGCATTACAGGAATCATAACTAAAGCATTACTTTCTCCATGTGGTAAATTAAAAGAAACACCCAAAGGATATGATAATGCATGAACGGCACCAACACTGGAATTAGCAAATGCAAGACCTGCCAATGAAGACCCAATTAGCATGTTTCTTCTTGACACTATGTTTGTACCTTTAAATGTTGCTGTTTTTATATTATTAAATAACAATACAAATGCTTTTTTAGCTAAATTATCTGAAATAACATTCTTTCTAACTCCTGAGGTATAGGCCTCAATTGCATGAACCATAGCGTCAACACCTGTAGCTGCAGTTATTTTAGGGGGGAGTCCTGTGGTTAACTTTGCATCCAATAAAACAATATCGCATATTAAATGAGTATCAACTATTGGAGATTTACTTCCATCATCAGAAGTAACAACAGCAACCGGAGTAACCTCAGATCCAGTTCCAGAAGTAGTTGGTATTAAAGCAAGTGGTAATCTATCTCCTATTACTTTATTTACACCATAAATATCCTCAATATTTTGAGGAGATTTTAATAAAACAGCAGCAATTTTAGCAATATCCATTGGGCTACCTCCACCAAAACCAACTACATAAGTGATTTCATAATTTTTACAAAATTCTACTAATTCTCTGACTGTTGATACTTTTGGTTCTGGAGCTACTTGATCAAAAACAAAAACATTAGCATCATTCTTTTCTATTACTTTTATTACTGGAGTTGCTATGTTTAGATTTATTAAATTTCTATCTGTAACAAATAAAATATTTCCAGTAATTTTCAACTCTTTATACGTATCAACTTGATAAGTACAACCATCTCTTAAAACTATTTTATTCGGTGTGTTATATTCAAAATTTTCCATAAATAATTTTCTAATTTAAATCTCCAATACATCTGTATTTAACTTCTTGCCACTCTTCTAAGCCTTCACTTCCGCCATTTCGTCCTATTCCAGATTGTTTATAACCTCCAAAAGGAGCTCTGGGCGTTGAAAAAGAAACAGTATTCTCTCCAATTATACCAGCCTTTAAAGCCTCTGAGACTCTCCAAGATCTTTTCCTATCGTTTGAGTAAAAATAAGCAGCCAAACCATGAATAGAATTATTTGCTAGCTTTATAACTTCTTCTTCAGAATCAAACTTTTGAATCATTGTTAATGGTCCAAAAATCTCACACTGACAAGGCATCATTTGATCAGATGCGTTCGCTATAACTGTTGGTTCAAAAAAGCTTTTACCCAGTTTATGTCTTTTACCTCCTGTTAACAATTCCCCTCCCTTTAAAAGCGAATCTTTAATATAATTTTCCATATTTTCTGACGCCTCAATTGAAATTAATGGGCCCATATCAACGTTAGTATCTAGACCATTTCCAACTCTAAGCAACTCTACTTTTTCGATAAATTTAACTATAAAATCTTTATAAATACCTTTTTGAATAAAGACTCTATTAGTAGCAACACAAGCTTGTCCAGAATTTCTATACTTAGAAGAAATTAATCCTCTTAAGGCCGCATCTATATCTGCATCATCAAAAACTATAAAAGGTGCATTTCCTCCTAGTTCAAGACTCATTTTTTTTACAGATTCAATTGCTTTTTTTGCAAGCATTATTCCGGTAGCTGTAGATCCTGTAAAACTTATTTTATTTATTTTTAAATGAGATGTCAAAACATCACCTATTTTAGGTGTATTTTTTTTATCGCCAGTAATTACAGATAAGACACCTGAAGGTAAACCAGCGTCAATAGCTAATTTAACTAGGGCTAAAGGCGTTAAAGGTGTCAATTCTGATGGTTTTATTACTACAGTACACCCTGCTGCTAAAGCTGGTGCAACTTCTCTCATCACCATTAGTGCTGGAAAATTCCAAGGTGTTATTGTTGCTCCAACCCCAAGAGGTTCGTGTGTAATTAATATTTTTTGGTCTGTTTGATGTGCAGGCATCATTCTTCCTATTGGTCTTTGAGCTTCTTCTGCATACCAATCTAAAAAACTTGCCGAGTAAACTATTTCACCTACTGACTCTTTTAAAGTCTTACCTTGTTCCATCGTCATTATTACAGCTAAATCTTCTTTATTATCTCGAATTAAAGCTGCCCAACTTCTTAATATATTTGACCTAAAATCTACAGTCTGGTTTTTCCATACTTCAAAAGCTTCATTAGCAATTTCTACAGCCTTTATAGTTTCCAGCTCCCCCATATTTGGCAATGTACCAATACTTTTATTTGTAGCAGGATTCATTATATTAAATGTACTTTTATCAAAAGCATTACACCAATCTCCAATGATTGCCTTTGAACATAATAAGTCTTTATTTTTAATAATCATATTTTTAATTTTACTAATTACTACTTAATCCCACTGTTAAACCTCCACAAACAAATAAAGTTTGCCCAGTAATAAAACTACAATTATCGTCTAAAAAAAAATTAACAGCATTACCTATATCTGCAGGAGTACCAATTCTTTTAACTGGTATAGCATTAGTTATTTCTTTTGTTTTAGAGCTCTCAGGTGGATTATTTTTTTTAAAAGCGTCTGTTTCAATTGGGCCTGGTGCAATTGTATTAACTGTAATTCCCTTAGAAGCTAACTCTAAAGACCATGTTTTAGACATTGCTGACAAAGCTCCCTTGCTCCCAGAGTATGCGGTTCTTAATTCTTTTCCAAGAATTGTTCTACTTGTAATTGAAACTACACGACCAAAATTTGCATTTTTCATTGCTGGTAATAAACTTTGTAAACACAGAGTTGCCACCCAAGTATTAAGTGAAATCACTTTATTAAAATCTTCAAAACTAGTATCCTCTATAGGACTTGGTAATACAATGCCAACATTATTTATAAGTCTTAGTATTTTAAATTTACTTGTAACCTTATCAAGTACTTTTTTAGTTTCTAACTGATTAGAGAGATCTACTTTAAAAAAAAGTATGCCTTCAGTATTTTCAGGTTCTACAACATCTAACACGATAGGACTATATCCATTTTTTAAAATTTCTTTTACAATACCTGCACCTATACCTAATGCCCCTCCTGTTATTAAAACATATTTATGCTTCATCTTTTAATTTTATTTAAAATTTTATTGACAATATTATTACCAAAATTAAATGAAAAATACTTTTAATTGTTAACGATTCATAAAAACATTAGAAATCGACAGATTTAACGAAATCTTTGATTTCTTATGATAATTATTACTATATTTTGAATAATATCTTTGTAAAAATAATTTTCTTATTGAAAAAAAAAAGATTAAATGACTGAATTTCTTAGTTTAGAAAAAGCAATACAAAAGTATGTAAAACCAAAAACTAGTGTTGCTTTAGAAGGGTTTACCCACCTAATACCCCACGCAGCAGGTTTAGAAATCATAAGGCAAAAAATTAATGATTTGCACTTATTTAGAATGACACCAGATATAATTTACGATCAATTGATTGGAATGGGATGCGTTAGCAAACTAACATTTTCTTGGGGTGGTAACCCTGGGGTTGGTTCTTTACATAGATTCAGAGATGCTTATGAAAATGAATTTCCTAATAAAATTGAATTTAAAGAACATGCGCATTCCGCTATGGCAAATGCATATGCAGCGGGAGCATCCGGTTTACCTTGTGCTATTTTTAAAGGATACTTAGGAACAAGTTACCCAGATATAAATGATGATATAAAATTTATGAAATGTCCTTTTTCTGAAGAAAAACTAACAATTATACCTTCAATAAGACCTGATATTGGAATTATTCATGCCCAAAAAGCAGACAAGAATGGTAATATTTGGATTAAAGGTATTTCAGGCAGTCAAAAAGAAGTATTAATGGCTTCAAAAAAAACAATTGTAACCGTTGAGGAAATTGTTGATATAATTGATGAAAAGAATGGTGGAACAATAATACCTAGATGGGTAATTAATGCTATTTGTGTTGAACCAAATGGAGCATTTCCGTCTTATGCAGAGGGTTACTACAATCGTTATAATGCATTTTATAAAGAATGGGATACAATAAGTAAAGACCGTAAAACATTTAATAATTGGATAAATAAATTCGTCTTATCAACTAAAAATTATACGGAGTTTTTTAAAAAAATAAATAATGAAGAATAAAAATTTTACTTCAAAAGAAATGATGGTTGTCTCAGCATCTAGATTCCTTAAAGATGATGATATTGTTTTTATAGGAATAGGACTTCCAAGTCTAGCCGCAAATTTAGCAAAAAGAGTACAAGCGCCAAATATATCTATGATCTATGAAAGCGGAACATTAGATACAAAGCCAGAAAGACTGCCTTTATCTATTGGAGATGATGAATTAAGTAAAAAAGCTTTAGCTGTTATTTCTGTACCTGAGGTTTTTAACTATTACCTTCAGGGAGGTAAAATTGAAATTGGATTTTTAGGAGCGGCTCAGGTAGATAAATTTGGAAATATAAATACTACTATAATAGGTAAAGACTATAAAAACCCAAAAGTTAGACTACCAGGGGCCGGTGGAGCTCCTGAAATAGCTGCTTTTTGTAAAGACACATTAATTATGTTAAGACAAACAAAAAGAAACTTTGTAAATAAATTAGATTTTATTACTTCTGTAGGCTTTGCTGATGGTAATAATAGTAGAGATAAATTAAATTTTATTAGTAATGGTCCAAAAGCCATCATTACAGATTTAGGGATATTAGAACCATGTAAGGTTACTCAAGAATTTATTTTAACACATATTCATGAAGGAGTAAGTATACAGGAGGTTAAAGATGCAACAGGTTGGCCATTAAAAATATCTGAAAATATTAAAACTACCTCTTCTCCTTCATTAAAAGAATTAGAAATTTTAAGAAAATTAGAAGCTACACAAAATTAAAACAGATGAATAAAGTATATATATATGACGGAATAAGATCTCCTTTTGGAAAATATGGGGGAGAATTAAGTACTACTAGACCTGATGACTTGATGGCTTATATATTAAAGAAATTAGTTGAGAGAAATAATAACATAAAAGACTTAATTGAAGATGTTGTAATTGGAGATTCTAATCAAGCAGGAGAAGATTCTAGAAACATTGCAAGAAACTCAGCATTATTAAGTGGAATATCAATAAATTCAGGTGGTATAACTGTAAATAGACTTTGTGGCAGTGGTTTAGCCGCTGTTCATCTTGCAACAAACTCATTAAAGTGTAATGAAGGTGAATTATATATTGCTGGAGGTGTAGAGAATATGACTAGAGCTCCATTAATAATATCAAAAACTGAAAAGGCTTTTACAAGAAATATTGATGTAGCTGATTCTACAATTGGATGGAGATTTCCAAATAAAAACCTTTTGGATAGATTTGGTACCCACACTATGCCTGAAACATCAGATAATATTGGAAAAAAACTAAAAATCACAAGAGATGAAAGTGATTTATTTGCTTATCAATCTCAAATGAAATACAAGAACGCACTAGAAACAGGATTTTTTGATGATGAAATTTTACCTTTTAAAATATTAGCTAGAAATAAAAGAGAGAATGAGTTTATAATGACTGCAGACCAACATCCAAGGCTAAATACCTCATTAGAAGGGCTATCTAAATTAAAACCGATTAATAAGAACGGTGTGGCAACAGCAGGTAATTCATCAGGAATTAATGATGGTGCAGCTGCAATCTTATTAGGTACAGCTACAATGAGCAGTTTGTTAGAAAAAGAACCAATAGTAGAAATTGTAGCTCACGCAGTATCTGGAGTAGAACCTATGTATATGGGACTTGGACCTGTAAAAGCATCTGAAAAAGTTTTAAAAAGAGCAGGATTAACAATTAATGATATGGATATTATAGAAATAAATGAAGCTTTCTCTACGCAAGTATTAGGTTGCTTAAAATCTCTAAATTTATCTTTTTCTGATAGCAGAATTAATCCTAATGGAGGTGCTATAGCTATTGGACACCCACTAGGAGCTTCCGGAGCTAGATTATTAATAACAGCAAGTAGAGAATTAAAAAGAATTGGAGGTAAATATGCTTTGGTTAGTTTATGTATTGGAATAGGACAAGGGATAGCCACTATCATTAAAAATCCAAATATTAATTAATAACTCCTTTTAAGTATGCTTTTACCTTTAATATTCTAAGTTGATTCGTTTGGTTTTGACTTTCAGCATTGATATTTCTTATTTTAGTTTTCATTTCTGTAAAATCTAAAAAATTATTCTTGTTTGAATCATAGGGTTCCCATGTATTTAAACCTTTATTATTTGGATTTCCAGTTTTTGCAAATTGAACCCAATAAGAAATCATATTTTCGGCTACTTTCAAGTCCTTTTTCTTAAAAGTATCATTTAAGTTATTGAACACATATTTTATTTCAGCGCCATGAACCGCTCCTAACTTTGGATATTTTCTATTAGGCACAGAAAAACGATATTGATAAACCTGAGAGGATACATTATCCATACCTTTTAGCAAGTGTAATGAAGGCTCTAAAAACCAAGCATCAGTTATATATCGGCTAACTGCTAATTTTACACTTTTATAAGAATTTGTAAAATAAAATTCTGAAATATAATCTGCCCGAGAGGCATAAAAACTTTCTAAGCTTTTGGTAATATCACTAATAGTTTTTTGCTTAATAAAGTTCCAATAATAATTACCTTCATCTTTATTTGTACCAATAATCATAGGAATATCTGCTTGATTGCCTTTCATAAAAACAGATTCTTGAAAATCTTCTAATAACCACCCATCAACTGTTATTCTTGTCTCATAATAAGGTTCATCTCTTGTAATTAATTTTGCATCTAGAGCTCTTAACTTTTTAAGGTTATTCGTATCCTTTTTTGTCAAGTACTTTTTAGACCAATTTAAACCTAGTGATTCAGCACTTGGAATGTTTGCGATTCCTTTTTTTAAATACGTAATATTTGGCTTTGCTGTATTAGACATAAAACCAAACATCCAAGGACTTTGAAGTATCGCTTTATGAAAAAGACCTTTTGTTTGTTTAGAAGAGCACAGAACACTAACACTAGTTCCACCCGCAGATTCACCAAAAACAGTTACATTCTCTGGATCTCCTCCAAATTTTGAAATATTTTTTTTTATCCATTTTAAAGCTAATATCTGATCTAAAATTCCATAATTACCTGAAACTCCGTTTTCAGATTCTGCTGATAATTCTGGATGTGCTAAAAAACCTAACTGTCCTAATCTATAATTTAAACTTACAAGCACCACACCTCTCTTAGCAAATTCAGATCCATCAGAATTTTCTCTAAAACCAGTACCCATATTTAAACCACCCCCATGTATCCAAACCATAACTGGAGCCTTTTTTTCATTATTTAAATTTGTTGAAAATATATTTAAATATAAGCAGTCTTCACTCATATTTTGAATTCCTGAACCATTTACCCTCTGAGGGCAAATAGGGCCTGGTGAATTACAAACTTTAACTCCCTCCCATTTATCCTCTTTTTGTGGAGCTCTCCATCTCAGGTTTCCTACTGGAGGCTTTGCATAGGGTATTCCTTTAAAAACGACTAAATTATTTTTAGCATCTTTTAATTCTCCTTTTACGAAACCTGATTCTATTTTAACTATTGGAGTATCTAAAATCTCTTGTTGTCCAAATATTAAATAACTATTCATAGTGAGAATAATAAAAAAACATTTTACAAATTGATATGTACTCATAAGTTTTATCATAATTTAAAAATTTAAAGGAATAAAAACTACCATTAAAGACTGTAGAATAAAATAAATCAAAAAAGGAATAACCAAATACCCCATTACATCTCTAGCTTGTATTTTTATTCCAGCACCCATAATAGGTATAACTAATAACAAATAAAATGGCTGTAATAAATTAGTCAGACTTTCACCATAAGCAATAGATAGAGACGCTTTTGCAATCATCTCTGTAACTTGTGATTGGGATAAATTAGCTCCAATCTCTTTAACCGCTTCTATAACACTAGGTCCAATTACAGCATATTCACCTCCACCAGACGGGATTGCAAAATTTACAATACCACCAATTAAATAAGAAAAAAAAGGATATGTTTCTATTGTAGCAACTGAAGAAATTAATCCTGCTAAACTTTTGCCTAATCCAGTATTGGTCATTATTCCCATAATACCTGCGTAAAAAGGAAACTGAAATAAAATTCCAGAAATATTACTACTTGCTCTTTTAATAGATATACTATATCTCATTGGAGTTTTGTGAAGAAGTAAACCTAAAATTATAAAAGTAAAAATCATAATGTTTAAATTTAAATCAAACCCATTTTTATAAAAATGAGAGCTAATAAAGTATCCCCCCATCAATACAATTAGCATTGGTAATAAAGAATTATTATTTAGAGTGTCAGATAAAGCCTTAAAAGATAACTTTAAGCCAGTTGCCTCCTCTTTAATTGTTTTCTCAATTTGTAAAGTTTTTTCACCTAACATATCTTTTAATTCTCTTGTATTTTTTTTTGGAATTAAAAGAATCATTAAAAGTGGAGTCACAATTATATAAAGTAATAACATAAAAACATTTAGTGTTGAACCTAATGTATATAATGTTGATATTGTACTGGGTATAATACCGCCCTCTATCATATAATTACCTTTGGTATTCAAAAGCAAAGGTATAGAGCTTGATAAACCAGTAACCCAGCTATTATTTGAGAAATATACGCAAGCAATTAAATAAGGATAATGAACTCCTTTTACTCTCAATGCAAGTTCTCTTGCAAAAACTGCTGCAATTACTATCCATCCCCAACTTATCATTGATAATAACACACCTATTATTATAACAAAAAAATAAACCTGTTTGGGAGTTTTTATAAAACTGGTTATAGAGTTAATACCTTTTTTTATTAATGGAGAAAGAGCAATACTATATCCTGTTATTATTAATAATGTCATTTGCATCCCAAACTCTAGTAACATCCAAAAGCCATCATACCAAGAGTTAACTACCTCAAAAAGAGATTTATTTAACCCTAAAATAGCTAGAAGAGATACTAATATTGTTAATATTAAAGCAAATACAAAAGAGTCTGGCATGTATTTTTTAAATACATCCGTAAATTTTTCTCCAATATTATTATGCATAATTATTTTATTATTTTTTTTGAATTATTAATTAAATGTAAAAAAAATGAAATTAATCAATTCATAATAGTATCATAATACTCTATAGTAATACTATTATGAATTTATACTCGTTTAATATTTGAATTTTATATTAAAAAAAAAAATATTTGTATTATTACTCATAATATAAATTTAGAAAAATTTAATTATATGGAGATAATTAAAGCAAATAGAATGGTAACCCCTTTAAATAACAATAACTTTTTTTCCATTCTTAATTATACAAAAGCAAAGTTTACTTTTCCAATTCATTTTCATCCAGAATATGAGCTTAAATTGGTTATGAATGCAAGTGGAAAGAGAATAATTGGGGATTCTAACTTAAGTTTTGAAATAAATGATTTGGTTTTAGTAGGTCCCAACACCCCTCATGTTTGGGCTGCAAAACCAATAGGGAAATATGCTCATGTAATTACAATACATTTTAATGCTGAAAGTTTTCTTAGTAATTCATTTCTTGATAAAGATTCTTCATTCAATCTAAAAGAACTTCTAAAAAATTCTAAAAGAGGTGTCTTATTTTCAAAAGAAGCAATAGAAAAAATATCTAATAGTATTATATTATTATCTACTTTAAGTTATGATTTTAACTCTATATTAAAACTTCTATCTATTCTACATCAATTATCTATATCAGAAAACCAAAAATTATTAGCATCATCAAACTATAAAGGTCCAGTAAGAAACACCTATAACTTGAGAGTTAAAAAAGTAATAACTTTTATTGAAAACAACTTTCAAGATCAAATCAGAATTAAAGACATATCAAAAATAATCTCTATGTCTGAATCTGCGTTCAGTCATTTTTTCAAAAAAACAACTAACAAATCTTTTACAGATTTCTTAACAGAGTATAGAATAGGGAATGCTTCTAAATTACTTCTCGAATCTGAAAAAAACATTTCTGAAATATGCTATTCTAGCGGTTTTAACAATCTATCTAATTTTAACAGAATTTTTAAGAGAATGAGAGGTTGTAGTCCAAAAGAGTTTAGAAAAAAGCATAACTTAACAAGATTATTTTAAGGGATTTTCTCAGAAATACACTCATTATACTATCAGTATATAACATAATTGACAAATATGATTTATACCTAAAATTTTAATTTTACAATCTAATTCTTTTATTCATGAAAAAATTATTTTTAATTACTATTATTTTTTTAACTATTAATGGGTGTTCTGATGAAGATTCTTTCTCAATAAAATACATTTTAAAAGTAGAAAATACAATTGGTGGTAAAACTAATGCCGTTGAAAATTCTTACGATGAAGGTACAAATATAAACGTTACCGCTATTCCTGAAAATAATTATAAATTTATGAGGTGGGAAATTATTGGAAACAATTCTTCTGAAGAAAATCCACTTGAATTAACAATGAATGGAAATAAATTTTTAACACCGATTTTTTCAGGACTTAGAGTTTCTAATATAACTATATCTCCAAAATCACTTCAGTTAGAATTAGGAAAAACTAGTAATTTAAGTGTAGATATTTTACCAATAACTGCAACTGACAAAACCTATACTTGGCTTATTGAAAACCCATCAATAGCATCTATCAACAACCAAGGTGTTATTGAAGCTCTATCACTGGGTAAAACTAATATAACCGTAATTTCTAATGATAACGGATTAACAGATACTGCTTCAATTACTGTAATTGAATCTCCGCCAACAAACTCATTTTTAATTGATTTCGGGCCTAATGATACTACAAATGGAAACTTAACATCAAACCCGGATATAAATGACAACTATTGGAATAATCTCATAGATCCAAGTATTAATTCTGTCATCAATAACATAATTGACATTAAAGGAGTAAATTCTACATATAATATAGCTTTAAATGACGAGATGAGAGCAAATGGAATTAGGAATGGAGGTTTACTGGCTCCTGAAAATAATCTTTTAAATGATCTTGCAATAAACACTGCTACTCAAGATTATTTTTTCAATTATAATGCATCAAGTACAATAACTTTTTCAGGATTAAACATCGAAAATGGCTATAGCTTTAAGATTTTTGGTAGTAGAAATTCAACCTCTACTAGAATAACTCAATATAAAGTTAATGGTTTTAATAAAAATGGGGATTCAATTTCCACACAAGGCTCTTTAATTACAAGTGGTGCAGGTATAGGCGTTGGTAATTCTTCTATAAATGGTAACGATAGTAACATCTTTAATTCAGAAGTAATATACCCTACAAATAATGGTGAAATAACTATAGAAATTAAAGCTACTACAGGTGGATTTGCATATGTAAATTTAATTAAATTTTTAGAATATGCTAACTAAAAAGGTTTTCTAAATTATTAAAAAACAAAGCAATAGTCATTAAAGTATCATTTTATAACATAATATATCAATTTTTTTTTTTTCAATTCATATAGATTTGTTTGAACGAATTTCAAAAAGCAAATCATGAAAAAACAACTACTTTTAATTTTTACACTTTTTACTATTAGCCTAATAAATTGTCAGGTTTTAGAAGAAACTTTATTTGTAGATTTTGGCCCCAATGATACTACAAATGGGAATGTAACATCAAATCCAGATTCAAATGGTAATTATTGGAATAATCCAATAGATCCAAAAGCAGAAACTGCTTCAACACTCGCCTTGGTTGAGAATAATAATACAAATACTAATTATACACTTAATGTAAATACTGATATGTTTACAAACGGTATACAAAATGGTGGATTAATCAATCCAGAAGTTAGTTTGTTAGGCGAATTTGCAATAAATACAGCTACTCAAGACTATTTTACATCAAATGGCGATTTAGGAGAACTTACAATTAGTAACTTGAATCCTAATTATGGTTACAAATTCAGCATGTTTGCAAGCAGAACAGGCTCTGCAACTAGATCTACAAAATACACGCTTACTGGCTCGAACACAACCTCTGGCACATTAGCTACCACAGGAACTGGGATTGGGAATAATAGTTACGATGGTAATAATGACACTATTTACACATCAGATTATGTGTTCCCTGATAATTCTGGAAATATAAAAATTAATATCTCTAAAGCTGCAGGTGCTTTTTGCTATATCAATGCAATGAAAATTGAATCTTATAGTGGTTTATCTATCGTTAATGTTGCTTCTATAACTTTATCTGGAAACAATATTACTAACAATAGAGAAACTGTTACAGTTACAGCAAGCATATTACCTGAAAATGCAGATGAAAAAGGTGTAACTTGGAGTGTTGATGACGATAGCATTGCATATATAAGCCAACAAGGCGTAGTATACCCAAAGTCTAATGGAACTTTGGAAGTTACTGCAACATCTAAAGAGGAAGATTCTACTGTTTTTGGCACTATAAGTATAACGATAAGTAATCAATATGAACCTTCTAATGATTTCTTAATAGATTTTGGAGAGAACAACACTACAAGTGGAAATCAAACAACTAGTCCAGATACAAATAATAATCACTGGAATAACTTAATTGACCCAGAAACTACTGCTAGTGCCATTTCTTTAATTGATAAAACAGGAATCTCTTCTTCATATAATATTTCTATTTCTGGCGAAAGTTTTTCAACTAATGGTGGTTCATCTAGTGGAGGTTTAATGTCACCTGATGTATCACTCCTAGGAGAATATGCAATTACAAGTGCTACAGAAGATTATTTTTTTAATTATAATAAAACTAGCAAATTAATTATTTCCAATCTTGATTTGAATAATGCTTACAGTTTTAACCTTTTTGGAAGTAGAAATACTACTTCAACTAGAATCTCTGAATATTCAATCATTGGACTTGATCAAAACGGATCTTCTAAAACAACAATTGGGACAAACCAAACTAGTGGAAGCGGTATCGGTAAAGGCACATCTTCTATTAATGGAAATGATAGTTATGTATTTACATCAGAAATGGTGTATCCAAATAGTGACGGAGAAATAGAAATAGAAATTACAGCAACTACTGGTGGTTTTGCCTATATTAATTTTATGAAAATAGACGAATTTACACCAAGTTCTTTATCTGTAAATAGATTTAAAAATGTAAGTTTAAGCTTTTATCCAAATCCTGTGAAAAATTATTTAAACTTAGATACAGGATCTGATTTATCAGTAAAAAAGGTTGAAATTTTTAATATAATCGGGTCAAAAGTATTAAGCATTACCAATAAAAACTCTATAAACTTAAAAAAATTAAAATCAGGTATTTATGTTGTAAAAGCATTAATTAACAATGAATATAGTAAAAGTTTTAGAATAGTAAAAGAGTAAAAAAAAACCAAACACTAAAAAAACATCTATTTAATATAATTAAATAGATGTTTTTTTTTACTCTTTTAATATTTAATAATAATAAATTAAATATTAAAAAAAATGAAAAAAAAAATTCACTTCACTTTATTACTCCTCTCTATTCAATTATATAGTCAAGAAAACTTACAATCTTTCCTTATTGATTTTGGTACCAATGACGTAATTAATGGAAATATTACATTAAGTCCAGATAATAATGGAAACACTTGGAACAATTGTATAGATGGAACTACAGCAGCGCAGACCGTTAAACTTATTAATCAAAAAGGTGAATTATCCAACTATAATTTGAATATTATCCGTAAAATGCTTACTAATGGCATCTTAAACGGGGGGCTTTTAACACCAAATTATACTTTAAATGATTTAGCTAATAGAACAGCTACTCAAGATTATTTTTTTACTACAGATTCAGGTAAACTTATACTAAGTGGTTTAAATCCAAAACATAGTTATAAATTTAAAGTATTTGCAAGCAGAGAATCTACGCAAAAAAGAATTACAAAATATTTATTTAAAGGCAGGAATGAAAAATTTGGATTTTTACAAACATCAGGCCTTAATATTGGTGGAAATGGATATAATGGGAATAAGAATAATACATACTTATCTGAATATATTTATCCTAATAATGCTGGTCAAATTGAAATTACTATGTCCAGAGATACTGGCTCATTCGGTTATTTAAATGCAATGAAAATATTAGAATATTCAAATATTAATAAATGTGATACTATTGATGAATTTAAAATTTCCATAATGGGTTCGTCAGTAGCAAAAGGTGTTGGCGCAAATAATCTTGAAGGTTACGCTTACGAATACACTAAATTACTAAATGAAAGATATAATGATAATATTGGAAAAAAATGGTCAGTTGTAAATATTTCAATTAGTGGAAACAATACTATAGATGTCCTATCAAGATGGGAAAATGACCTATTAAATGAATGTGGGAAATATGTGGTTTATGGGCTCTCTCTTGGTAATGAAGGGATAAGATACGGAGGTCAATCTAAATTTAATCAATTTAGAGATAATATGATTCTATTAATTGAGAAAGCTAGAGAAAGAGGTATTATTCCTATTGTTATGAACAATTACTCAAGAGGTGATTATGACAATGAGGACTATACATATATAAAAAAGATAAACTTATTAATTCATGAATGGAACTTGCCCAGTATTAATTTACTTGGAAGTAACGACAACGGAAGTGGAAACTGGGTAAATAATTATTGGAAAGATTCTTATCATCCAAATAATTCTGGACATCTTGAATTTTTCTATTCAATTGTACCATCTCTTTTTGATGCCTTGGAAAAAAAGAAACCACTGCCTGAATTTAGGGATGACACTAACTTAAAAATGGGCCCTAATCATAATTATAAAGAGTTACAATTTATTCCAGAAAATATCACGCACTCTTTTACAACATCATTTGATATAAAAACGTCAAAAAAAGGAAAACTACTATCTATTATTAAAGATAATTCTGAAATTGGGAACATATTTATAGATGATATAAATAAAATTACGTATGGGACAATATCAGAAAACTCAATTATTAGCAATGTTTTAGTAAATGATAACTCTTGGCATAAAATAACACTTACACACTTTTATGCAAGTAAAAAAACAATATTATATATAGATGGTATAGAGCATGGTTTAATAAATGAACAAATAGCCATTGACAAACTAATACTTAATAACATAAATAATAATGATACTATAGAGTATAGAAATTGGTTTTTTTACCGGTCTGGAATGAATGTAGAAGAAATATTAGCTCTAAACAATAATAAAATGTTAAAATCTAGTTTAGAACTTTATGCTCCATTAGATGAAAAACATCAAGAGGCTGAAATATCTTTAATAAATTTAGCACAAAGCACAAATAAAATATCAAAATCTGAAGCTTCATTAAGTGTAGATAGTATTAAAAATAAGAAATTTGAAATTAAACTATTAAATCATCCTAGCAAAGAAAAATTAACAATAAAATTTTTAAATGAAATTAATAATAATATTGAAATTTTTATATACAATTTAGTTGGAAGTAAACTGTATCATGAAAAACAAAATAATTTACAAACAGGTAGTTTTAATAAAACTATTAACACACAGAATCTAAAAAAAGGGGTTTATATAATTCAACTGAAAATTAATAATAACAATATTTTTAAAAAATTTTTAAAACATTAGTTGATTTCTTAAACAATTTAAATGAATTAGATTTAGTTTTAAAGGTAACAGAAGATTTAAAAATTCTTTGTGGTATAGAGGTTAAAAAGTTTTTAAAACACTATCATATAAAAAAAGCTTTGCCTAAGTTAAGCAGTTTCAATATGAAATCTCAAGCTCTGAAACCAAACTAAAATCTACTATATTTTTGGCAGGAGACCAATTATTAAATGGTTCTTTAAATGCAGCCATGATTTCCGGTGAAAGAGCAGCATTAGGTGTAATACAAACGTTAGAAGATGGTTTAATTGTAGA
>NZ_CBFHJT010000041.1:22676-27615 GCF_965656025.1 Polaribacter sp. | reverse complement strand
AATTCTATGGTTTTGATTTCTCCATCAAGTACTATCATATTGTCCTTAAGTTTGGCATAATAACAGGCAGTATTTCCCCAAAATAAATAGGCTTGACCATCATCATCAATAAATACAGAAGGGTCAATATCATCCCAATGAATCTTTGTTGCTTTGGTCATATCATTGGTTACTAATGCTTTTCCTAAGGCATCTTTGAAAGGGCCAGTTGGACTGTCTGAAACTGCCACACCAATGGCTTTGCCGAAATTTGATTTATCGTGTTCTACAGTTACATACCAATAAAATTTTTCGTTTTTTTCTATAACTTGTGATGCCCAAGCATCTCCTATTGCCCAAGAGAAGTCTGATGGTTTTAAAGGAACTGGATATGATTTCCAGTCTACCATGTTTGTTGATGAAAAAACCAACCATTCATTCATCTTATAAAAATGGAAATCATTTGGAGCTTCATCATGACCTGCATAAAGATAAACAGTATCATTATGAACAATAGCTGCAGGATCTGCTGTAAATACCTCTGTAATTATTGGGTTATTAAATTCTAAAGATTTTTGTAATTTTTCTGAAACCTTTGATTTATCATTTTTACATGAAAAAAAAAGTAGCGTAATTCCTATAAGTTGAAATATTATTTTCATGAAAATTATTTTTTAATCAATTTTTTTACCCCAAACTGCAGTACCTTCATTGTTTAAGCCAGAAAGTAAAATTGTATTAGCAACTTTATTTTCCCAGTCTCTACCTCTTTCTACATGTAGCTTATCTGTAAACCCATTTGCCCATGTAATCGTTAACCAAGGTGCATTATACTCCCATTTACTATTCGCGTCATCATTTACAATACCATCAGCCGTTAATTTAACATTGGTTGAAGTTTGAAAATCCGCAGAAGTTTGTTCATTTGCATATCCAGGGGTTACTGAATAGCCTAATACTATTTGTTCGTAATTACCAACTAAATCTTCATCAGATATGGCAGTTTGAGGAACAGCTGCAAAACGCTCTGGTGAAACAACTGGCCATCCATCTTCTGTCCAATGAATTTTACGCACATGCAAAATCATAAAAAACCTATTTATTCCTGGTCTTCCTTGATGAGCCATGTAATATTGTCCATTTCCATCATTAAATACAGCAGGGTGAGAAACACCTTGCCATCCTGAATGTCCGTTAAATTGATAGGGTGCTAAAATCATTGGCCCATTATCAACATCTGTATTTATATCTAAGCCGTTATAATCATAGAATGGTCCGTTTGGATTATCACTTCTTCCTACCCTTACATTATATTTTGTTTCCAACCAATCATAAGATATAAACATATAATATTTACCCTGTTCTGCATTATATATAACCTCAGGTCCCTCAATATTACCATTTATATTATTCCCTGTAAAACCTCTTTGTGCAACTCTAGTTCCTTTATAACCATTTATCATAGGTAGTCCTGTAGAAGGATTCAATTCTAATTGATAAATACCATCCCAAGCTGAACCATAATAGAACCAATGTTCTCCTGATGGAGTCACTACAACAGCAGGATCTATTGCGTTTGTTTGAATAGCACCTCCTGGTTCTGATGTAACTACTAAATCTTTTTCTACCCATGGACCTTCTGGACTATCTGATGTTGCAAGCCCCATAGCGCTTAATCTTCCTACTTCTGATGCTAAAGAATAATACAGTCTGTACTCATCATCAACTTTCATAATGTATGGAGCCCACAGTGAATTGAAGGGATTGGTCCCTTTACTACGAATATAATTAGCTCCTTTTGTTGGTAGGCCATTAAAAGCCCAACCAACCCATTGCCAATTAATTAAGTCTTTAGATTTTCTAATTTGAATTCCTGGACGAACATCTGAACCAAAAGAAACATCAGTATTATAGCAATAATAAGTATCTCCATCTTTTAAAATAGAAGGATCATGCACATTATATGGCCCCCAATCAATAACATTTGCCACACCTGCCACATCGAAATATGTATCTTCAATATTATCTACAGTATAAACTTTTGATGTTGCTACTGGATCTGGGTCTTCAGTTGGATCTTCAATTGAATCATCATCACCTGAATTGTCACTTAAATTATCGTCTGGAGAACAACTTACCAGCATAAAAAATAGTAAAAACACTAAATTTAAAGCTTTAAAAATGTTCGTGTATTTTTTAAGTTTCATTTTTTTTATTTTATTTTCCTTCTAAAACTACCACAGAGAAAGGTGGTAGTGTTAAAGTTAATTTATCTCTTTTCAATTTAAAATCTTTAAACTTAATCGGCTTAATAAGTTCTGGATTATCAAATGTATTATGATCTTGCAATTTATTTGAAGTTAGTATTTGACCTTTTAAATTATTAATATTTAATCCTTCTAAATCTAATTCAATTTTATTTTCCTTGCTAGCATCTATATTTACTAATGAAAAATGCTTAGTACCATTTTTATCTTCAGATGCTGAAATTGAAATGGCAGGAAGTTTTTCACCATTAAACTCATAATTTGGAGAGTCGAATGAAACTGGTAATAATTTTGCATCTTGATGTACATTATACATTTTCATTACATGGTATGTTGGTGTAAGCAATATTTTTTCATCCTTAGTTAAAATTACTGCTTGTAATACATTTATAGTTTGTGCTAGGTTTGCCATTTTTACTCTTTCTGACCAATTATTGAAAGTATTAAGCGTTGTTCCTGCAATCATAGCATCTCTCATTGTATTTTGCTGGTATAGAAATCCTGGATTTGTACCTTCTTCTACTTGATACCATCCTCCCCATTCATCAACAATTAAGTCAACCTCATGATTTGGATCGTATTTATCCATTATTTCTGTGTGCTTTCTAATCAACTCATCCATTCTCAAGGCCGTTTTCATTGTTGAAAAGTACTGTTCATTGTTAAAAGCAGTAGCTGAACCTTTTTTATTCCATTCCACAAAAGAGTACGAATGTAAAGCAACACCTTCTATAAGATTTTTTGGTATTTCTCTCATCAAAACTTCAGTCCAATTATAATCTGCAACATTAGCACCAGAAGCTACTCTATAGAATCCATCACTGTTTGTCCAATCTGTCATAAATGTTGCATATTGTCTATAAATATTTGCATAATGCTCAGGTGTCATGTTTCCTCCACAACCCCACATTTCATTTCCTACTCCCCAATATTTAACATTCCAAGGCTTTTCTCTTCCATTCTTAATTCTGTAATCTGCCATTGGCACACCACTATCTCTAGTAACATATTGAATATATTCTGTAAACTCTTTTACTGTACTACTTCCAACATTTGCTGCTAGGTAAGGTTCAGCGCCTAAAACTTCACATAAATTTAAAAAGTCATGGGTACCAAAACTGTTATCTTCTACAACATCTCCCCACCATTTGTTTATCATTGAAGGTCGTTCACTTTTTGGACCAACACCATCTTTCCAATGATAAGTATCTGCAAAACAGCCACCAGGCCATCTTAAATTTGGTACTTTTAAATCTATTAATGCTTCTATAACAGCATCTCTTATACCATCTGTGTTTGGTATTTTACTGTCTTCACCTACATAAAACCCTCCATATATACATCGCCCTAAATGCTCTGCAAAATGACCATATATATGCTTACTAATTGTTGGTGCTGTATCATCTTTACTTATTTTAACTACAGTAGTATTTTGAGCACTTACTGCTGTCATAAAAAAAATAGCAGTAAAAATTGAGAAAATTGAAATTTTATTAAACATAGACTTGAAGAAATTTGTTAAAATATTATTCGAATTATAAAAACTAAAATATATAAGTGTAAATATTACACTTTCAAATTAATGAAAAAAAATTAAGATTGCCAAAAAAAGAATGTTTTTTTTTGTTTTATTAACATATTAAACACTTACTAGATAATAATGTGTTAAAAAAATTATCAATCCATTGAAAAAAATAGACATCAGAACTTTAAAAATTACTCTTTTAAAGTTTTAAAATTATCTACAATATAAGTACCTATCTGTTTGCCTTGAGTATACCCTTCTTTAATAGCCATATTATAATGTATACCTCCATAAAGTCTGGACAAGGCAGCTTCTTCTGAGGCTTGGATAAAAGATTTAAATTTACGAGATGGCAAACCATATTCTACTTCAGTTGTATCATTAAAGCTAAAGTTATCTCCAAACAAATCTGTTAAAACTATAGCGGCTGAGGCAGAAATAACTGAGTGACCACTAGTATATTCAGGAAATGGTGGTGTTTGTAATAAAGGTTCCCAATGCTCATCAATGTGCTTATTTATAATCGTTTCTGGTCTCACTACCAGTGTATTCCATTTTTCATCCCAGCAGCTAATAAAACCATCAAAAAGTGAAATAGAAACATTTGTAAATGCATTTATAGTTTCATCAAAACTAATTTTCGATTTTTCTGAAGCTATGGATGTAATACCTATCCAATGCCCTCCAGGAGTAATTTTTTTATTTGCGAACATTGTATGCCCTTGATGATGTGCTACATAAGGATTACAATCCCAGAATTTAGCAATATCCTCATCTTTACTATTGTTTTTTCCTCCCACTTCATAGACTTCCATTAATTGTTGCATAAAAGGACTTCCTTTGGTGAGATTGAATTCAATTGGGGGTTTGGGAGAAAATTGATTTGCTGATTTTATAACTAAAGTTCTAATTTTATTCCAATGAGGCTCAATACCTTGCATGTAATTTGGCGGAGTAGGCTTCCAATACTTGTCTTCTTCTTTAATAATGTATTGTGGATAAGTTCTCGTTTGTTTGTAAAGATCTTTATCCGCCCAAGCTAAAATGTGTTTGGATACAATATCCCCATAATCTAAAGATGCTTTCATTACATCTTTTGGAATTCCTTTATTTTTTAATTCTTTATAAAAATCTTCTTGATATTTCAGCAGTCGTTCTTCTGAAAAGA
>NZ_CBFHJT010000041.1:19608-22581 GCF_965656025.1 Polaribacter sp. | reverse complement strand
TACATCATCTTTACAACTTGTTACTATACTAAACAGCACTATTAAAATTATGAACTTTGATGCTGTAGCAGAAATAAATGAAGTACTTTTAAAACTCATTATTATCTAATTATTATAATTAAACCTTTTAAAATTAATCAAATTTAACTTCTCGAGTAATTTTACCTGAAGGACTATAAAAGTCAATTTTATAAACTAACGTGTTTACGCTAATTTTATTTGAAGTTTGTGAAAGATAACCACCAGCACTAGTAGAAAATATATGTTTTCTTTTTGAACCATTTTTGAATATAATAATAGCATATGCTTCATCAGACTCAGGTTCTACAAAAGAATTATTGCTATTATTTATCTGCAATGATTTTACATTTTCATTGTTTACTCCTACCAATACTAAAGGTTTTAAATTGGTATGAACTTTTACAATGCTTTTAGCATCTCCAAAAACAGAAAATCCTGTTTCCTTAAACTTTTTCGAGGTAAATGTACCATTTTTATTGTTCATTAGAATATGGCCAATTGAGGCATCATATTTTCCCATTCCAACTTCTGCACCATAATCGTTACCTACTAATAATAGATCTAAAAACCCATCTTGATTAATATCTTCAGTAAGAATTCCATTTATAGGAGCAATTTGAGTTTCATTGGGAAGTTTAGTTATTTTAAACTTGTTATTACCCAAATTTTCAACATACGAAGATTTTAACTCTTCTGCTTTCAATGTCTCATAAGTTTTAGATCCAAATAAAGATAGCACATCTTCTGTTGTTGATTTTGCAAAAGTATTGTAATACAAAAATTTCTTCTTCAATATGGGTAGTTGTTTTACCAATTGATCTAAAGATGCAATTGGATAATAATTACCTTCTTCGTATTTAGAAAATATAGGATCTATAGAACCATTATTATCAAAATCAGCGAAGTCTAACTTAATAGGATGATTATCTTTAACCTTTAAGTTAGAATTTAAACCAAGATTACCAACAACAAAATCTATATCTCCATCATTATCAAAATCTGCAGAAACTATACTATTCCATAAACCTGAACTATTTTTTAAATCAGATTCTTTTGTGATGTTTTCTAATTTAGATCCATTTCCTTTCAAAATGGTTATAGGCATAAATTCTCCAACAATCACTAAATCAAGGTTTGTGTCATTGTTAAAATCTGTCCAAGTAGCTGATGTTACCATGCCTACATTATTTAATAATGGGCAAACAATATCTGTAACATTTTTAAAATTACCATTATCATTTTCTAGTATGTAACTTTTGGGAGCAAGTGGGTATTTGCCTGGTATAATTCTACCTCCAACAAATAAATCTAAGTCGCCATCTTTATCAAAATCTCCTGCAGAAACTGTTGAAGTACTGGTTAACATTTTAGGCAATTCACCTTGTTTTAATTGTCCATTAAAATTATAATATATTCGATCTTGATATGCTTTGTGACCTACATATCTTTCTGTGCCACCACTTGTTATATAAATATCTAGATAACCATTTCCATCTGCATCAAAAATAAGTGCTCCACCATCTTCATAAAGCTCAGTATCTGGTATATCTATCTTTTTAAAATTTCCATTTTTTTCCTGATAAAGTATTGCTGAATTAAAACCATATGTACCCCCAATAAAAACATCTTCTAAACCATCATTGTTCAAATCACCTACAGCCATTGCTGGTCCTTGACTTGAATATTTTTTTAGTAAAAGTGATTGGATTGCAAAATCATTATAACTCCTGTCTTGATGTTTGTATAGAAATGTAGTGTCTGAAGAAAAGTATCTACCTTCATCTTTATTTATAGGAGTTTTTTTATGTTCTGTTGCAGTTGATTGAGACACTACAATTGTCTGATTAGCAAGAACATCAATTAGCAAATTTATAGCTCCATTAGGCCATTCTACTTTTAAGGTATCTACCTTTTTAAGGTTGTTTAGCCCAAAATGAATCGTATTACCTACAGAGCTTTGAAATCCTCTTACTGGTTGATTGTATCTTATTTTTTTGGTATTTCCATTGATTAGCGTTAAAAATGCTCCTTTTCCGTTTTTATTTGGAGAGTTTCCTTCTAATTTAACTTTTAAATATTGAGTTTTAATAGAATCTTTTTCACGAAGTTTATTTTTGTAAACAAATGCTGGTTGATTGATATTATTGACGATTAAGTCTAAATCACCATCATTATCTAAATCAGAATAAATTGCTCCACTAGAGATTGATTTTTCGTTGAAACCCCATTCCTTATTTATTTTTTCAAAGGTTGAATTTCCTTTATTTTTAAAAGCATAATTTGCAATTTTAATACTTGGTCTGTGGTATAAACAATCGATAACAGACTTTTTTAGCTCATTAACATTACCAAAGGATGTAGAAATTTTTTCCCTAAATTTCACAAAATCCATATCTGTGATGTCTTTTCCAAAACCATTGGTTATAAAAATATCATTTAATCCATCGTTATCAAAATCTGCAATTAAAGGAGCCCAACTCCAATCGGTTTTATCAATACCTGCAAATTGACCAATTTCACTAAAGCTTTTATTACCATTATTGACCTGAAGCATATTTCTCATTTGCTGATGTCCATACCCAAGTTTATTGGCAATTTGAAAAACATCGTGCGAATGATGTGTACCAGACATTAACTTTCTTCTTTTAACATCTTCAGGTAACATATCAACAGTTACTATATCTAATAAGCCATCGTTATTGATATCTGCAACATCATTACCCATAGAAAAATGACTTGTATGGCCAAAGTAGTTTCTAGCATCTTCTTTAAAAGTACCATTTTGCTGATTGATATATAAAAAATCTCTAGACAGATAATCATTAGAGACATATATATCTGGCCATTTGTCATTATTAGCATCAAAAACAGTTACACCAAGACCAAAGCCTTCTATTGTAATACCTGCTTCTTTTGAAACATTTGTATATACTGGGTGCCCTTTCTCTTCGT
>NZ_CBFHJT010000041.1:0-19510 GCF_965656025.1 Polaribacter sp. | reverse complement strand
TTTCTATATAATCGATCTGTATTTCTGCTTTCACCATTTTTTAAGATTGGTCTTATTGTAATCGCAGATCTCTCAAAACCTCCTCCAGTAAGCAGGTACATATCTAAATCACCATCTAGATCATAATCAAAAAAAAGTGACTGTATACTTTCACCTTGGTCTGCTAAACCATAATCTTTAGCAGATTCTGTAAAAGTTGAGTCACCATTATTGATGTAAAGCAAATTGGGAAACATACTTTTGTTTCCCATTCCACCTATACTTAAATAAATGTCATCAAATCCATCTTGATTAATGTCTATGACACTTACACCTGTACACCATTTATTTTTTGTGTTTATTCCTGAAGAACTAGTTATATCTTTAAAAGTTAAATTGCCTTTATTAATATAAATCCTACTTTTTACTTGATTTCCAGAAAATATAATATCTGGAAGATTATCGTTGTTAAAATCTCCTATACCTACTCCACCTCCATTATAAAGGTATTCATAAGATAGAATATTAATAGAGTCGTTTGTAGAAATTTGATTTTTAAAATTGATGCCTGAATAATTAGCACTAACTAGTTCAAATAAAGTATTCTCTCTAGCTTTATTTGTGCAACCAATAACCAAGGTTATTGCTAATAAAGTAATTATACCTTTGTTAATTTTCAAGCATCAATTTGTTTTAAAACTAATTCAAATAAATTCTTTCTCTATATTAATTTGCTGTATTACCAACTAAATTAGGGTTTCTATCCAATTCTGATTGTGGAAAAGGTTGAAATTGTCTTCCAGGTGTATATGAATCAAAATCTATATCATGAGCTTTAAGTTCATTTAATTTAGTTGCATCATCTAACCAACCCCATCTCTTTATATCATACCATCTTAAGCCTTCAATAGCTAATTCTGTTACACGTTCATGTGCTAACTGATCCATAAATTGCGTTAGATTTAACGCTGCAAACTCAGCCTCTCTGTCAGGAAGATTTGCTCTATCTCTAACTCTTTGAACTTGGGTAGCTGCACTAGCTATATTATTCGTATTCGCTAAACATTCTGCGTACATTAACAATACATCTGCAAAACGTATGATATGATAGTTGATACCACAAGTAAATGGATCTCCACCTTCATTTGCTAAAGTATATTTAGCAAGATAATTTTGATTTTGGTCTAAGAAATATGGTGCTCCATAAGATTGTGTTAATCCCTCTGCAGGAAGAAAAGACAAAATTGTAGCAGGATATCTTGGGTCAATTTCATTATTAATGGTTCTTTCTTGTTTTAACTCATCAACTAGGAATTGCGTAGGAGTAAAATCATAAAAGTCTGCTCCTGAATACGTTGGTGCAACTGCTGAAAACTGTCTCCAGTTTACAGTTGGATCACCTCCCCAATTAAAGTCTACATTTGCGCTTTGTGTAAATTCTGCCCAAAATATTCTCCCTGGATTTGCATTTTCTAATGCAGGATCTTGAGAGAATAAATCTCCATAATTAGGTGCTAAGTCATACATTTGAGAATTAACAACAGCTTCAAAATAAGGTATAGCTCCAGCATAATCATTTTGATATAACTTAAGTTTTCCCATTAATGAATTTGCAGCTCCAAGAGTTGCTCGTGCTGGTTGACCAGCATCTGGACCAGAAATACTTGAATAACTAGCAGGAAGTCTACTTATTGCCTCATTTAAATCTGACTCTACCTGAGCATATACATCAGCTTGAGTTGTCGATTGATTAGATGGAAAAAAAGTATCTGCACCAGTTTGTACCTCTAGCACCAAAGGTGGGTTTTCAAAGATATTTGAAGCATTAAAATATGCTAAAGCTCTTAGAAAGTAAGCTTGCCCAATAAGTCTCTTTCTTAGATTTGCTTCTATATCATCGATTTGATCAATTGCCGCAAGAGCCTGATTAGCTCTATTAATAATAGTATAACAACCTAAATATGCTATTATAATATCTGGCTGAGTGGAAGGAATTGTAAAATTACCCGTTCCTGTTAAAAATGGCCATGGACTTCTTGAACTAGCTTCATCTCCTCTAGCATCATTTATAGCAGGCATCATTCTTTGATAATTACCATCTATAATAAGTCCATTATAAATAGCATCTACCGCAGCTACAGCCTCAGATTGACTCTGGTAGTACTCATCTGCAAGAAGTCTATTTGTATCTTGAATGTCAAGTTCCTTGTCACACGAATTAAGTGATGTAATAGCAACTAAGAGTAAAAATAATTTTGTGAATTGTGTTTTCATTTTTCTTAAATTTTAAAATTTTAATTGAAATCCTAACATGGTTGTCATTGGTCTTGGATAAGTTCCAAAATCAAAACCTGGATTTAATACACCAGCTTGAAAGTCTGGATTATACCCTTTGTATTTAGAAAAAACAGCTACATTCTGCAAGGTAACAAAAAATCTTGCATTAGAAATTGAAAGTTTACTAATAACATCTTGTGGCAAACTATATCCTAAAGATATCGTATTTAATCTAAAGTAATCTCCATCTTGTAACCAACCAGGTCTATCAGAGTCTCTCTGATTGTTGTTTGGATCATTTAAAACAACTCGTGGTACAGTCGTATTTGTATTCGTTGGTGTCCAACGGTTTAAAATATCCTCATGCCAGTTGGTAAAACCTTGTGTTGGCATTAAACCACGATATAAATTACTGTTAATTAAATTACCTCCACTTCCTTGACCGAAAATAGTAAAGTCAAAATCTTTGTACTTAGCAGTTATATTTAAACCATAATAATAGGTTGGCAATCCTTGACCTAAAAAAGTTCTGTCTTGATCATTAACTACACCATCTGGTGTTCCATTTGGTCCACTAATATCTTTATATTTTATATCTCCAGCAGCTGTTCCTGGTGTTTGAAAAGGTGCGCCTGCAACTTCTTGTGCAGATTGAAAAATACCATCATAAACCCAACCATAATGCTCACCTAAAGAACGACCAACAATATTTCTGGTTCCTGCTCCTGTGATAAATTCTTGACCACCAATTTCAAGTATTTCATTTTTTACAGTATAAAAATTTGGAGCGATTTCAAATGAGAAATCATTACCAACACTTTGTCTGTAAACGGCAGATAGTTCTATACCGGAGTTTCTAATTGAACCTGCATTAGACAATATCTCAGAATTAAATGCTCCAACAGTATTAGAGTAAGGCACAGGAATATTAACTAATACGTCTTTAGATGTATTCCTATAATATTCTGCCGTAAAGTCTAAAGCACCGTTAAAAAGAGATGCATCAATACCAATACTACTTGTTTGTCTAGTTTCCCACTTAATATCTTCATCAATAAGTGAGGTTACTGCTGCACCAACAACCGTTGATCCTCCAGAAAATTGATATGGTATACCTCTATTTATAGTTCTTTGGTATAGGTAATTTCCAACTTCTTGGTTACCTACTTCTCCCCAACCACCTCTTAATTTAAGAGTACTTATAAAGTCTGGTAATTCAAATTCGTTATGTATTTTCCAAGCTGCAGAAACAGAAGGGAAAACTTGATATCTAACATCAGGATTAAATTTTGAAGAACCATCATATCTAACGTTTCCTGTAAAAAAGTACTTATCATCAAAAGAGTAATTTACTCTACCTAATAGAGAAAATAAAGCAGCTTCCTGAATGTTATCAAACACACTGTATTCTGTAGCATTCCCTAAATTTAAAACATAAGGCTCAGTTAAACCTCCACCTACAGCAGTAACCGCTCTAAATTCATCTTTTTGAAAGGTCTGACCAGCTAATACAGATAAATTATGCTTCCCAAACTCTTTGGTATAACTAGCTGTATTCTCTAATAAAAATCTACTTATGTTTGTATTTACAACACGCAACTGAGCTAATGGATTTGGAAAAAAGTAACCTAAATCATATTGCGGCACAAATAGCTGACTCGTAATATTAGTAGTATTAAAAGATCCGCTTGATTTAAAAACTAAACCATCCACTGGCTCAAAACTCGCGTATAAATTAGCATTTAATCTATTTACTTTCGTTTCAGTATCAATTAATGTATTAATTCCAGGAACGTTAAGTGTAATCGAATTATGTATTGTAGAGTTTGCACCTCCAAAACCGCCTAACCTATTAGGATCTCTTACGGGAATAGTTGGTGCAGCTTGTAGTAAATCATTTACCAACGTAGGTCTTCCACCAGGTAAATTAATGGAAGCTGTATCAAATAAAGGGTTCTCATCTGAATTGACAAAAAAGAGGTTTTCACCTACTGTAAATTTACCAAATTTAGCCTCTGAATTTACTCTAAAAGAATAACGTCTGTAATTTGGTCCTTGACCAACTAAAGTGCCCTCATTATCTAAATAGTCTAAAGACATAAAATAATTTGATTTTTCAGTACCCCCAGAAACACTAAAGTTATGATTTTGTATGTACCCCATCGTAAAACCTTCATCTTGCCAATCTGTATCTATGTTATCAATAAAATCAGGAGAATTAGGATCGTTTCCAGTTGGGATTGGAATTGTATTTCCACCATTGTTAATCAATTCTCTGTTTATAGTTTGATATCCAACTCTATCTAAAAGTGGAAGTTTTTGTGTAATACTTTGTACACCATAATAAGATGAAAGGCTGATAGAGGTCTTTTGACCTTTTCTACCTGACTTTGTAGTAATAATAATTACACCATTACCTGCTCTATTTCCATAAATGGCTCCAGCAGACGCATCCTTAAGAACCTGAACAGATTCTATATCATTCGGGTTTATATCTCTAATTCCGTCAATAGGAACTCCATCAACCACATATAATGGTTCAGCACTTGCTCCAATTCCAAAAGTAGCTACACCTCTAATTCGAACACTTGGTGCTGCTCCAGGTTGCCCATCAGATGTAATTGAAACACCTGCAACACGTCCTTGCATCATTTGTGTAACATCGTTTGAAGCTTGTTTCGTCATTTCCTCTGTATCGACTAAACTTACAGATCCGGTTAAATCTGATTTTCTTTGCGAACCATAACCAACAACAACAATTTCATCTAAAGAAGTTGCATTTTCTTTTAATACTACATTAATTGTAGTAGATTCTCCAACAACAATTTCTTTTTGAGAATAACCCAAATAAGAAAAAACTATCACGTCGTTTAGTTTTGCTTTAATTGAGTATTTACCATCAAAATCTGAAGAAGTACCAGATTTACTTCCTTTAATCAAAATGTTTACACCAGGAATAATTTCTCCTGAGGAATCAGTAACAGTTCCTGTAATAGTTTTTTGTTGTGCAAAACTGTTGATTGAACACAACATAATAATTACCATAAATAACTGCCACTTTTTTGAAAACAGTGATAATGAGTAATTAGAAAATAATGATTTAATTGTTATCATATTATTTTTCTTTTAGATTAATAATTTATAAGTGTTAACTTTACATTTGTAAATTAAACACATTTTATTTTATTATGCAAGGCTTTTTTAAAAAAAATGTATATTTCACACTTCTAAGGTTAATATTTAATGAAATATTAAAAAATTATATCTATTTTTGTTTAATTCAAAACTTTAATAAAAATGAAAATTAATTACAACCAAGAAGATAGGATATTTTTATCTGTAGATTGTATAATATTTGGTTTTGATAATGAGGATTTAAAGGTTTTACTTATTAAAAGGGATTTCGAACCAGAAAAAGGAAAATGGTCTTTAATGGGTGGGTTTTTAAAAATAAATGAAAATTTAGATGAAGCTGCTGCTAGAATTTTACACGAACTAACTGGAGTTCATGATGTTTATCTAGAACAACTTTATGCATTTAGTGAAGTAGATAGAGAC
Source organism: Polaribacter sp. (assembly GCF_965656025.1). Taxonomy (GTDB): domain Bacteria; phylum Bacteroidota; class Bacteroidia; order Flavobacteriales; family Flavobacteriaceae; genus Polaribacter. The sequence continues at coordinate 13,696 of NZ_CBFHJT010000041.1, read as the reverse complement.
CCAGTAGACAGAACTGTTTCTACATCTTATTACGCAATCATTAATATAGACAAGCATAATAAAGACTTAACCAAGAATCATTATGCTAAATGGTTTAGTGTTTCTAAGATGCCAGATTTAATTTTTGATCACAACCAAATGGTTTCAAAAGCTATTCGAAGATTAAGAAGAAGAACCTCAATCAACCCAATTGGTTTTGAGCTTCTTCCAGAAAAATTTACAATGCGTCAGCTTCAAAAGCTTTATGAGACTATTTTAAATAAAAAAATAGACAAAAGAAATTTCATAAACAAAATAAAGTCTATGGATATTTTAATCAAATTAAAAGAAAAAGATATGACCTCTTCAACAAAAGGATCATATCTTTTTATGTTTGATCAAGAAAAATACGACAGTAAAAAGTCTAATGATTTTTACTTAAAACTGTAAAGTTTAGTTTCCTTTTTTATAATCTTCTAAAAATTTTGCTAATCCACTATCTGTTAATGGGTGTTTTAACAATCCTGTTATAGATGATAATGGTCCTGTCATTACATCACTACCAATTTTAGCACAATTAATTACGTGCATTGTATGACGTACAGATGCTGATAATATTTGTGTTTCAAAACCATAGTTATCATACACTTGTCTTATTTCAGAAATTAGGTGTAAACCATCTGTTGAAATATCATCTAATCTACCTAAAAAAGGAGACACATACGTTGCCCCAGCTTTTGCAGCTAACAAAGCTTGCCCTACTGAAAAAACCAAAGTAACATTAGTTTTGATGCCTTTATCAGAAAAGTATTTACATGCTTTTACCCCATCAGCAATCATAGGTAATTTTACTACAATTTGTGAGTTTAAAGCGGCTAACTCTTCACCTTGTTTCACCATTCCCTCATAATCTGTTGCAATTACTTCTGCAGAAACATCACCTTCTACAATATCACAGATTTTTTTATAATGATTTAATATATTTTCTGCACCTGTAATGCCTTCTTTGGCCATTAAAGACGGGTTTGTGGTTACACCATCTAAAATACCTAAAGCTTGTGCTTCTGCAATTTCATCTAAATTTGCTGTATCAATAAAAAATTTCATAATTCTAGTTTTATACTGTTTTTAAATATTCTAATACCTCTTTACTTACTTTTTTGCCTGTAAAACCAAACTTATCGTCTAATACAGTTGCTGGTGCAGAATAACCAAAATGCTCTAAACCAAACACTTTTCCGTTATCGCCAACCAAACCTTCTAAATTTATTGGTAAACCTGCTGTTAAACCAAATAATGGCTTGTTTTTAGGGATTACAGAATTTTGATAATCCTTAGATTGTAATCTAAAAACACCTTCAGAAATTACAGAAGCAATATTTACTTTCAATCCGTTTTCTGATTCTAAAATTTCTGCAGCCTCTACTAAAGTTGCCACTTCAGAACCATTTGCGATTAAAACAATGTCTGGATTTTCTACTTCTTTTACTAAATACCCACCTTTCTCTGCAGCTAAAGCTTCTTGATATCTTGATCCATCTTTTGATGGTAATAAATCCTTAATTCCTTGTCGTGATAGAATTAAACCCGTAGGAGTTTTTGAATTTTCTAGAGCCATTTTCCAAGCAACACTTGTTTCTGCAGAATCTGCAGGACGTAATGCTAAGAAACTTGGGTTTCCACTATGATTTTTCAATTTTTCAAGTAAACGAATTTGTGCTTCTTGTTCTACAGGTTGGTGTGTTGGACCATCTTCTCCTACTCTAAATGCATCATGAGTCCACACATATTTTACACCCAATTCCTGAATTCCACTTAGACGAATAGCAGGTTTCATATAATCTGAAAATACAAAGAAAGTTGCTACTACAGGAATAATACCACCATGTAAAGCAATTCCGTTTGCAATACAAGCCATGGTTAATTCTGCAACACCTGCTTGTAAAAACGAACCTGAAAAATCTCCTTTTTTCAATGCTTGTGTTTTCTTTAAAAAGCCATCTGTTTTATCTGAATTTGATAAATCCGCAGAAGAAACAATCATATTTTCCACTTTATCAGCTAAATATGCTAAAACTCCAGATGAAGCAGCTCTAGATGCCAAACCTTGTTTGTGCACAATTCCTTCAAAATCTAATGCTGGTAATTCTCCTGATAAAAAGAAATCTAATTTGTCTGAAAGTGCTGTATTTGATTTTCTCCAAGCAGCTATTTCTTTTTTCTTTTCAGTAGCTTTCGCTGTTTTTTCTTTTAATAAATTTTGATAAAAGGCACTAACATCCTCATAAATATCAAAAGGGTTTTCAACACTTGCTCCTAAATTTAGTAAGGTTTTTTCGTAATCTGCTCCAGTTGCACCAATTGGTTTTCCATGCAATTCACATTCGCCTTCAAACATTTTTCCTTCAGCTGTAACACAACCTTTACCCATGATCGTTTTACCAATAATTAGGGTCGGTTTTTCGGTTTCGTTATTTGCATCTGTTAATGCTTTTCTGATTTCATCATGGTTATGACCATCAATAGTTACTACTTTCCAACCCCAAGACTCATATTTCATGGCTGTGTCTTCAGTAGTTACTTCGTCTGTAGATGTTGATAACTGAATATCATTAGAATCGAAAAACATAATAAAATTACTCAAACCTAAATGTCCTGCAATTCTACCTGCTCCTTGAGAAATTTCTTCTTGCACACCTCCATCAGAAATAAAACCATATACTTTATGATTCATCCAATCTCCAAAACGTGCTTGTAAAAATTTTGCTGCAATTGCTGCGCCAATTCCCATGGTATGTCCTTGCCCTAAAGGGCCTGAGGTGTTTTCTATACCTCTTTTAACATCTACTTCTGGATGACCAGGAGTTATGGAACCCCATTGTCTAAAATTAGCAACATCTTCTTTTTTATAGTTTCCTAAAAGATAATACTGCGCATACATTAAAGTTGATAAATGTCCTGCATCCATAAAAAAGCGATCTCTGAACGCCCAAGTCATATCTGAAGGATCAAAATTAAAAAATTCTGAATACAGGATGTGCATAAAATCTGCACCTCCCATTGGTCCTCCTGGATGCCCTGAATTTGCTTTTTCTACCATGGCAACTGCTAGAGCTCTTATATTGTCTGCTGCTTGTTGGTCTATTTTTTGGTTCATTTAATTATGAGTTTATTGTGGGTACTAAATTACAAAAATTAAGCGTACAAAAAACAAGTGTGTTTTATACACTTGCAAATATATACAAAATAATCTAAATCTATTAGTAGCACTATTTTATATATATTGATTTATAATGTTTTCAAATAATTCTTGTTTACCACTCTTTAATGATAGCTCTCCGTTATCTTGCGCTATTTTATATAAATCTTGTAAACTTAATTTACCTGCTTCAAAATCTTTTCCTTTACCAGTATCAAAAGAAGCATAACGCTCTGTTCTTAATTTTTCGTAAGGTGAAGATGTAATAATTTTATCAGCAATTAATAAAGCTCTTGCAAATGTATCAGCACCACCGATATGAGCGTGAAAAACATCTTCTAAATCTGTTGAGTTTCTTCTGATTTTAGCATCAAAATTAACACCACCACCTTGTAAACCACCAGCTTTTAAGAACACTAACATTGCCTCTGTAGTTTCTTGGATGTTGTTTGGAAATTGGTCAGTATCCCAACCATTTTGATAATCTCCTCTGTTGGCATCTAAACTACCTAACATAGCTGCTTTTGCAGCGGTTTCAATTTCGTGTTGAAATGTGTGTTGCGCTAAAGTAGCGTGATTTACTTCGATATTAATTTTAAAATCTTTATCTAAACCATATTCTTTTAAGAAACCAATAGCTGTTGCACTATCAAAATCATATTGATGTTTAGATGGCTCCATTGGTTTTGGTTCAATAAAGAAGTTTCCTTTAAAACCCTGAGCACGAGCATAATCTCTACACATTGTTAAAAATTGCCCCATGTGATCTAATTCACGCCCCATATCTGTATTTAAAAGAGACATGTAACCTTCTCGACCACCCCAAAACACATAGTTTTCACCATTTAATGCCATAGTAGCGTCTAGCGCTAATTTAATTTGTCCACCAGCTCTTGCAACTACATCAAAATCAGGATTTGTTGCTGCCCCATTCATATAACGTGGATTAGAAAAACAGTTAGCAGTACCCCAAAGTAATTTAACCCCAGAAGCGGCTTGTTTTTCTTTTAAATATTCTGTAATTGTTGCTAATCGAGACTCAGATTCTGCAAATGTTGCTCCTTCTCTGATTAAATCGAAATCGTGAAAACAGTAGTAATCAAAACCCATTTTTGTAATAAATTCAAAAGCAGCATCTGCTTTTTCTTTTGCAGCCACAATTGCATCTGCTGGTTTATCCCACTCAAAACTTTGAGTTCCTGGACCAAATGGATCTGCCCCTTGCCCACAGAACGTGTGCCAATAAGCTATTGAAAACTTAAACCAATCTTTCATTTTTTTACCTGCAACTACTTGTTCTGGGTTGTAGTATTTAAATGCTAAAGGATTGTCTGATTCTTTTCCTTCAAACTTAATTTCGCCAATACCTTTGTAGTATTCTTTGTTGCCTATCAATGCCATTTTTTTGCTTTTAAAATATATACTTTCTATTTGTTATTTAAAATAAGATTCAATTCTTTTTTCCAGTTTTCGTAAGCCTTTAAATAAGGTTCTTTATCCTTTAAAGGGATAAATGTCATTACGTAATCATTGTCTTCTACTAGTTTGCCATACAACTCAAAATCACCTTTATGTAAACCTGCGGCTCTTGCTGCACCAATAGCTCCTGTGGTATTATATATTTCAATTTCTTGATTAATTAATGTTGCTACTGTATTTGCAAAAATTTCTGAACGGAATAAATTATCGTTTCCAGCTCTCATCACATTAACATTAATACCATCTGATTTTAAAATATCCATACCATACACAAATGAAAAGGCAATACCTTCTAAAGCTGCTCTACATAAATGTCCCTTTTGATGATTATTCAAGTTTAAATTGACTATTCTTGTGCCTATTTCTCGGTTGTTTAACATTCTTTCTGCACCATTCCCAAAAGATAACATACAAACACCATCTGAACCAACAGGAACTTCAGAAGCTAGCTGATTCATTTCATCATAAGAATTAACAGATAAATTATTAAGTAACCATCTATATTGAATTCCAGCCCCATTAATGTTAAGTAGTTTTCCAATTCTTGGAATTGATTTTTGATAATTTACATGGGCAAAATTATTAACTCGTGTACTTTCTTTACCTGATAAACTTTCGGTAACTGCATAGACAACTCCAGAAGTTCCACCTGTTGCTGCAACCTCACCTGGATTAAATACATTTAAAGATAATGCGTTGTTTGGTTGATCTCCTGCACGATAAAATATAGGCGTTCCTGCAGCCAAAGTACTTTCTGCTTCTCCTTTTTCATCCACCACAGATTGCAAACCAAAGGTGTCTACAATATCTGGCAATAAGGATTTATCAATGCCATAATAATCTAAAAGAAAGTCTGCAATCGTATCATTTTTAAAATCCCAAAAGATACCTTCTGAGAGTCCAGAAATTGTAGTGTTTATTTTATTTGAAAAGCGATACGCAATATAATCTCCAGGCAACATAAACTTATATGCTTTTTTGTAAATATCTGGTTCATTATCTTTTACCCATTTTAATTTTGAAGCTGTAAAATTAGCGGGAGAATTTAATAAGTGACTGGAGCTTTTTTCGCTACCAATATTAGCAAATGCTTCTTTACCAATTTCTACAGCTCTACTATCGCACCAAATGATACTTTTTCGTAAAGGCTTACCCTCTTTATCTACCAAAATCAAACCATGCATCTGATATGAAATACCAATACCTTTAATTTCTGTTCTAGAAACGTTGTACGTTTTTTTAAGATTTTGAATCGCTTTACAGATGTGTTGCCACCATTCTTCTGGTTTTTGTTCTGCCCACCCATTTTTTAGAGCAAGCATGCTCATTTCGGTTTTTGGCTCTTGAACAACACTGATACTCTTTCCTGTTGAAATTTCAACTAAGGCAGCTTTAATTGATGAGCTCCCTAAATCAAATCCTATGTAATACATCTCTTTATAATGATTCTCTTATGGTTAATTTTGTGAGTAGTAAATATTGTATTTATTTTTCTTGCATTACAAATTCTGCAACTTTTTTTTTTAGAATTTAGAAATTGTATAAGAAAATTTCATTTTTTCTGCTTTTATTTGATATTCTGAGTGTGGCATTGCCCCCCAACTAGTATCACCCCCAACACCCATTTGTTCAGCATCAATATTAATGTTTACCAAATCTCTTTTTTGAATATCGGTTGTGTGTCTTTGTTGTTTCTTTTTACCTGCATCAAAATCTGAATTGTATTGTTGATGCGCACTAAAACCAAAATATTTTTGAGCTGTAATTTTTATACCTTGGCCTTTATCATTTAAAAAACTTACCCATCTATTCTCTGTTTTATAACCATTTTCTTGTGGCCTAATGTATGGGAAATATAAATCAGCCACTTTTGTTGCGTAATTGCCCACCAAAGCTGCTGTGTTTCTATCTTGATAATTTTCAAATGGCCCTCTACCTAACCAATTTACATTTTCATATTCTTTATGAATTATAAAGTTTGTACCAAATCTTGGTAATATTGGTAGCTCTACTCCATTATCATCAAAAGTTGTGGTTACATTTATACTTCCATTTACATTAAAAATATAATGCATGGTTACTTTAGCATCTTTTAATTTTGGAGATTTATAAGCTACGTCTACAATAATAGTATGCCCTTTTTTGGTTTTATTGATAGCTATTAGCTCTTGATTTTCGGTAGCACTTTTCCAAACTCCTAACCTTTTAGGCATTCTAAAACCAAAATCATTATCGGTTGTAGCTCTCCAAAAATTTGGAGTGATTCCTCTTATAAAAAGATTACCAAAACCATAATCTAATACGTTTAAAACCCCTGTTTTTAAGTTAAAATTGGCTTTAAAATTGTTGTTGTAAATTTCTAAGTTAGCATCGGTTTTCTTAGCAATAATTTCTTTGCCTGTGTTTTTTTCTGATGGAGAAAAGTCTCCTTTTTGTACTAAAAATTGTTCATAAGCAACTACATGCCCTTTTGGAATTAAGGTTTTTTGTGCTTTCGTTTTTGCATAAAAATTGATATGATAATCACTTTTTGAATTGGTTAATTTAGGCAAATCTATTTGTATCATTTTTGTTTGGTATGACGCAACATTCATGTCTTTTAGTTTCCCTTTTGCTACTTCAAGTCCGTTTTCTAAAAGAACCCAAGAAAATTCGAATTCCGCTAAATTTGTAAAATCATAGATATTCTTAATTTTAAATATTCCTTTTGATAGATTTACTTCTTTAAATTTTACATACTGAAATACTTTTTTTGCCTCAAACAAAGCTGGATGTGGAGTTCTATCTGGATTTATAATTCCGTTCAAACAGAAATTTCCATCATTTTGCAAATCTTTTCCACCTAAATCGCCACCATAAGCCCAAAATTCTTCTCCAGACTTATTTTTTGTTGCTATCCCTTGATCTACCCAATCCCAAATAAAACCACCTTGCATGGTTGGATATTTTTCGATAACCTTCCAATAATCTTGTAAATTCCCCAAACTATTGCCCATGGCATGTGCATACTCACAGAGAATTAAAGGTCTTTTCACCTTTTGTTCTGCATACTTAATCATTACATGAATTGGCCAATACATAGGCGCCTGAATATCTGTATTTTTATAGCTAGTTGCCCCTTCATATTGCGTTGGTCTAGTGCTATCATTATCTTTTAACCACTTGTATGTGGCCTGAAAATTTTCTCCATTTCCAGCTTCATTTCCTAAAGACCAAGTTACAATACTTGGATGATTTTTATCACGCTGAAACATTCTAATAGTTCTGTCTAAATGTGCGCCTTTCCAATTTGGTAAATAGGCAGGATGTTTTGCTTGTCTCTTAAAATCATTATCTAAACCTTGGTTTGTGGTTCCCATTCCATGGGTTTCAATATTTGCTTCATCAATCACATAAAAACCATATAAATCTGCCAACCTGTAAAAAAATGGATTTTTAGGATAATGACTGCAACGTATGGCATTGATGTTATTTTGTTTCATCAATTCCATATCTTTTATGGTTAATTCTTCTGAAACCACATGCCCAGTTTTTTCATCATGATCATGTAGATTTACTCCTTTAATTAAAACAGGTTTTCCGTTTACTAAAAACTGACTGTTTTCTATTTTAATGTTTCTAAAGCCTACTTTTATAGCGGTACTTTCTCCATTAACAGTTATTAAAAGTGTGTATAAACTGGGTTTTTCTGCACTCCATTTTTTTATATTAGGCAGTAGCTTTTCAAATTCGATTTTATTTAAACCTTTAGATAATATACTTTTTTTTGATGCTGTATAAATTTCTTGATCACCCTCTAAAAGTTTTACATCGATATTTTTTATAGGCTCACTATCACTATTATTTTCGACCTCTAGTGTTAGATTAAAAATACCATCTTTATAATTGTTTGTTAGGTCTGCAATAACTCTAAAATCTTTTAGTTTTATTTTTTCTGATGCATATACGTATACATCTCTCTCTATTCCTGACAATCTCCAAAAATCTTGATCTTCTATATAACTGGCATCAGACCATCTTAAAACTTGCACAGCAATTGTATTTTTGCCTGATTTAATTACTTTGGTAACATCAAATTCTGCAACAGTTTTGCTACCTTCATTGTAACCAACAAATGTACCATTTACCCAAACATACATTGCCCCACTTACGCCTGCAAAATGTAAATAGACGTCTTTCTGAGTCCAGTTTTCTGGAATTTCAAATGTTCGTTTGTAACTTCCATTATTATTGATATGATGTGGAATAAAAGGTGGGTTTGCTGGAAACATGTAACTAACATTGGTGTACACAGGAATGCCAAAACCTTTCATTTCCCAGTTTGATGGTACTTCAATTTTGTCCCAACCTTGTAAGCTAAAATTATCTTTATAAAAACCTGTTGGTCTTGCATTTATGCTATCTGCATAATAGAAATTCCAAGTTCCGTTTAAAGATTTGTATAATGGAGAATTCTGCCAACCTTGATTATTTAAAGCCTCTTTTTCGGTTTTGTATTTATAAAAAGTTGCTGTGGGTTTTTCTCTATTTATCTGAAATATTACTGGATTTTCCCATTCTGGATTTTCCCATTTTTCTGCTGTATAAATTGGTTTTTTAACCTTGTTTTCCTGACAATTAAAGAGTAATATTGAAAGAAATAAAATTAATATCAGCCTATAATTTAGTAATTTATAAAATTGTTTCCCAAGCATTTTCATTTCGATTTTATTTTGAATTTTTAAAAAAAATTGACACATCAAGGTTTAAAAAATCAATTTTTATAATGGTGATTTTTTATGAGTAAAGATAAGTTTTTCATTCATAGTGGAAATAAAAAAACAAACCGTTGAATAAAATCTATAAAATAAAACCTTTTCTGTAAGTTTTTGATTGATTTATAACTAATTCTTAAAAAATAATACTCATTTTTTTATGAAATTCATTTAAAATCATTACTTTTAGGATGCTATTTAAAAAGAATTATTTTGAACAATTATCCTACATTATTTTTAGAACAAAAAGTTCATCGAAATAAAAAACAAATCCTTTTAAAATTTGCATACCATAATGATTTAATTAATAAGGTTAGAAGTATTAAAGGCACTTATTGGAGTAAGTCTTTAAATTGTTGGTATATTAAGGACACGAAAGAAAACCTTTTGCTTCTGCTAAATACTTTTAAAAATATTACAGCTGTAAATACCGATAAGGTGATTACTAAAAAGGGTTTTAAAAGGGATTTAACTTTAGATGAAAAACAACTTTTAAACAATTTTTATCTGTATCTAAAAGGGAAAAGATATAGCCAAAGCACCATACAAACCTATACTTTTTTTATTGCAGATTTTGTAAATTTTAATACAAAAACACCTTTGGAGGAGCTTACTCATAAAAACGTAGAGCATTTTATAGAAAAAGTATTTATTGATCGAAATTATTCTATAAGTTCTCAAAGACAATTTATTAGTGCACTAAAATTGTTTATCGCTTTTTATCCTAATACAAACATTAATGAGTTGGTTTTAGAACGACCAAAAAAATCAAGAAAACTGCCTAGTGTTTTATCTCAAGAAGAAGTTTTACAAATTATTGCTGCTACTCAAAATTTAAAGCACAGAGCTATTATAGCTTTAATTTATTCTTGCGGATTAAGGATTAGTGAGTTGATAAATTTAAAACTAGCTGACTTTTTTATTGATAGAAAACAATTAATCGTAAAAAATGGAAAAGGTAGAAAAGATAGATATGTAAGTTTGGCAGACAGTTTTTTACCTCTTTTATCGAATTATTATTATTCTTATAAACCTAAATTATTTTTTGTTGAAGGTTTGAATGGCAACAAATATAGTTCTGAAAGTGTTAGGCAATTCTTAAAAAAGAGTTGTTTAAAAGCGGGCATAACTAAAACAGTAACGCCACACACATTAAGGCATAGTTATGCCACTCATTTATTAGAAAATGGTGTTGACATCAGGTATATACAATCTCTTTTAGGACATGCCAAACCAGAAACAACGATGATCTATACGCATGTAAAAAGAAAAGATTTAATGCAAATACAAAATCCATTAGATACAGCTTTAAAAAAGATAAACAAACCTGATAATAATAACGAAAAACTTGTTTTATCCGGAAATATTTAACCAAAATGCAATATATTTGATTGCATATAACCAGTTGTAAGTAATGCGAAAATTGAGCTAAAATTGAACATTTGAACTAAAAAAAGCCAACGCTCAAACAGCACATTTATTTTTTTTCCGACACGAAATCCAACCCTAAAAAAATAAAAGAGCTGTTTTTTGCCAACGCACAAAATAGTACTAACTTTAAAAACTAAAGATAAACATAAATTAATATGGCAATAAACAATTTAGCACAAGCTAAAAAAGCCAAGAATGACGAATTTTATACCTTATACTCTGACATACAAAAGGAAATACAAGCATATCTTGACTACAATCCAAATGTTTTTAAAGGCAAAACCGTTTTACTTCCTTGTGACGACCCTGAATGGAGTAATTTTACGAAATTTTTCGCTCAGAATTTTGAACGTTTTGGGATAAAAAAACTGATAAGCACAAGTTACGCACCAAATAGCAAACCTTATCAACTTGGTTATCAGGTAACATTATTCGAAGAAAGTGCACCTCAATACGATAGTAGCAAAACTGAAAGTCAAGGAAAGATATTTACTTTAGAAAAAGACGTTACAGAAGACGGAAGAATTGATGTTGAGGATTTAGAATGGAATTATCTTGAAGGTGATGGAGATTTTAGAAGTGAAGAAGTAATAAGATTAAGGGATGAAGCTGATATTATTATTACAAATCCACCATTTTCATTGTTTCGAGATTTTTTGCAATGGATAATCGAAGCTGATAAACAATTTGCAATTATTGGAAATATAAATGCAATAGCATACCAAGAGGTTTTTGCATTAATTGCACAAAATAAAATTTGGTTAGGTACTGGAATGGGAAGATGGATATCTGGTTTCATAGTTCCAGATACTTATGAACTTTATGGTACAGAAGCAAGAATCGATAATGAAGGAAATCGCATTGTAGCAACAAATAATTGTCTTTGGTTAACAAATATTGAACACGGGAAAAGATACCAACCATTAAAACTAATGTCGTTGGAAGATAATAATAGGTTCAATAAAAAATTAAAAAAGAAACCTGCCTACGAAAAATATGACAATTATGATGCTATTGAAGTTCCTTTTACAGATGCAATTCCATCAGATTTTGATGGAACAATGGGAGTCCCAATAACATTTCTTGACAAGTATAATCCAAATCAATTCGAGATAATTGGAATTATGGCAACTACAAAAATAAGTGAATACAATTTTGGATATCCGTTTGTAAATGGTAAAAAAATATATGCTCGAATTTTAATTAAACAAAAATGAAAACAACATTAAGGAGCGAAATAACCGTTAAAGAAATTTGTGATGGTTTCGTATATAATGAAGCAGAAGGCAAAGGTCTTTTTGGTCTTTCAGGAACTTTGACAATTCAACCAGAATATCAAAGGAATTATATTTACGCAGATGGTAAAAAAGACGTTGCAGTTATAGAAAGTATTCTAAAAGGTTATCCTTTAGGTCTAATTTACTTTAACACTTTAAAAAACGGACATTTTGAAGTTTTAGATGGACAACAAAGAATAACAAGTATTGGTAGGTTTCTAACTTTCAAATTTCCAATTAAAGATGAAAACGGAATGGAACAATATTTTGATAGCTTACCAATTGATAAACAGAAAAAAATTGAAGAAGCAAAACTTCTTATATTCGAATGCGAAGGAGAAGAAAGTGAAATTAAAGAATGGTTTAAAACAATTAATATAGCAGGAGTTCCACTAAATGCTCAAGAACTTCGAAATGCAATTTATTCTGGTCAATTTGTTACGCTTTGTAAAGAAGAATTTAGCAATAGCCAAAATGCAAATATTCAAAAATGGAATGCTTATATAAAAGGTAGTGTTGATAGACAAGAAATTCTTGAACGTGCTTTGGATTGGGTTAGTCGAGGTAAAATCGACAACTATATGAGTAGTAATAGAAAGGAAAGCAATATTAAGGAATTGAAATCATATTTCAATAGTGTTATTGATTGGGTATCAACAGTTTTTATTGATGTAGAAAAAGAAATGTGTGGTTTGGAATGGGGAAAATTATATGAGATATACCACAAAACAGCTTATAATCCAAAAAGAGTTTCTGAACAAGTAAGAGAACTTTATGGAGACCCTTTTGTTAAAAACAGAAAAGGTGTCTTTGAATATATTTTAGGAGGTTCAATAGACACAAAATTACTGCAAGTAAGAGTTTTTGATGAAGCAACAAAAAAATCTACTTATGCACAACAAACAAAAAAAGCAAAAAACAAAAATACTTCAAATTGTCCTTTGTGTGCGGTTGGAAATAATTCTAATAAAACAAAAATTTGGAAAATAAATGAAATGGATGCTGACCACGTAACAGCTTGGAGTAAAGGTGGAGAAACTGTAAAGGATAATTGCGAAATGCTATGCAAAACTCATAATAGAGCAAAAGGAAATAAATAAAATTATGAACTGAACAATGCCAACGCTTAAAGCCATACACATTTGCAATTCGCTTCAGCCAATGCACAAGCCAAAAATTGCAAAAGAGTATGTCTTGCCAACGCTCAAATTTGTACTAAATAAGAAACATTGGAAAAATAAACTGAATGAAAAAAGCACTACTTACAACAACGTGTATAATTAATTGCTTGTATTTTAACTATTTACGAAAGTTCTCGCTGAATTTTAATTCAGTTTTTATTTGCTAACTTTAGTGTTTAAACCACGCAACTAATCATACACAAACACGTTAGGCACCATTAGAAACAAACTATGAGAAAACCATTTTACTTTTTGCTAACATTAATGTTATTGACTTCTTGCAATGAAAAAGAATCAATAAATAAAGTTGAAAATCTTACAGAAATTAATCTGAACTTTAAAGATTATAAGCCAAATGAGCATAAGAGCTTTATTGATTTAAAAATCGAAAACGAC
>NZ_CBFHJT010000040.1:20367-27755 GCF_965656025.1 Polaribacter sp. | reverse complement strand
CATTGCTAAATAAGAAGCAGATGCATGCATTTCTAGTGCTATTTGGTCGTTTAACAAATCCATCACTTCTGGATGTATCGTCATTTGTCTTCTTATGGCTGTTTTCATAATCTGTAGGTATTTATAAATCAAAGATACTGCAAAGCATCGTTAAAATAATGTTAGAAAATAAATTTAAAAGCAGTCTAAATAAAAGATATAGCCTTTAATTTACTGAAAAACAATACTCTAATTCTTCTTTTAAATCTAAAAGCTTGGGGATATCTAAAAACACCAAATGTTTTCTGTCTGCAATAAATAGTAGCACAAAGTTTTCGTTTTGAATGATGTTTTCTAAACTATCTAAACTGGTTAAAGTTTGTACTTTGTTTCTTAATTGTAGTAATTGTGGAAAAGTAAGCGACATGACTTTATCATCTATCTTTAATTGATAGTTGCAAAACGTATGTTTTGTAATTTGAACATTAAAAGTTACATCTTGAAAAATTTCCATCCCGCAAATTTAATTATTATTTAGAATAAATAAAAATAAAATTTACCTAATTTTAATTGATTTAGAAGATGTCAACTAATGGAGTTACAGCAACAATATCAATTAAAATAAATGCTAGAATTTTTGTCCAAGTAGATGTTTTTTTTGCTGCAATTATAAAATTTGCATCTGCACTATTAGATTGTAATATGATGTCTTTTGTTTGGTAAATTGGGTTGTCTAAAGAAAAGTTTTTTGATAAATTAAATTTTGATGAAATATTAGCCTCTGATGTATTATTTAAATATAAAATTAGTGTTACTAAAGAAATTAGTATAAATACATCAAAACCTGTAAAGAGGTCTCCAAAATTGATATATTTAAATATTATTAATATTAAAGGAATCAAAATAAAGAGGTTAGAAAATATTTTTGCCCAGGAAGTATTTTTACTTATAATTTTAGATTTATTTTTATTAAAATTACTTTTTGTGAGTTTATCATAATACCAAATCAATATTATAATAAAGGGTAACCAAAAAATAAATACACCAAATAATTCTAATAAATTTGGAGGACTTGTAAAAGGACTATTTATTGGTAATATACTTAATGCTATCATAGCTCTAATTTTTCTCCAAAGTAAGGAATATATTTTTGATAAAAAAATTGATTTACTTAGCTAACAATGACGTTATTCAATTTTTAAGAGATTCTTGAAATTTTAACATTAAAATAAACTCAATACAATTTAAAATCTTATTATTTGTATTGATTAGACCTCACAGGTTTTTAAAACCTGTGAGGTCTATAAAACTTACTCAATCTTTTTAACCACTGCTTTTGGCGCTTCTTTTCTAGAGCCATCAAAACCATCTACACCACCAACTGTAGTATATTTCATTACATATTTTTTATCTGGAAAAATGCGTTTGTAAGCACTTTGACACATTAACGTAGCTTCATGAAAACCACATAAAATTAACTTTAATTTTCCCGGATATGTATTTACATCACCAATAGCGTAAATTCCTGGTATGTTGGTTTGATAGTCTAAAGCGTTGTTGACTTTAATAGCATTTTTCTCAATTTCTAAACCCCAATTGGCAATAGGACCTAATTTAGGTGATAAACCAAAAAGTGGAATAAAATGATCGGTTTCAATTGTAAAAGGCTCACCACCTTTTTTAATAACAGAAACTCCCTCTACTTGAGTTGTGCCAGCAATACCCACCACTTCTGCAGGTGTTATTAACTCAATTTTACCAGCATTTTTTAATTCTTGTACCTTGTCTACAGAATCTAAAGCGCCTCTAAATTCATTTCTTCTATGAATTAAAGTTACAGAAGACGCTACATCTGTTAAAAAGATAGACCAGTCTAAAGCAGAATCTCCACCACCAGCAATTACTACTTTTTTATCTCTATAAACTTCTGGATCTTTAATAATATACTCAACACCAGCATTTTCGAAATTTGCGATATTTGGTATGGGTGGTTTTCTAGGTTCAAAACTACCTAAACCACCTGCAATTGCTACTACTTTTGCATGGTGTTTTGTGCCTTTATTTGTAGTTACAATAAAGGTTTCATCTTCTTGTTTTTCTATGGTGTCTGCACGTTCACCCAATGTAAAACCTGGTTCAAATTGTTTAATTTGTTCCATTAATTTATCGGTTAAATCGCCTGCTAAAATCTCTGGATAAGCAGGAATATCATAAATGGGTTTTTTAGGATAAATTTCTGAACACTGACCTCCTGCTTGTGGTAAAGCGTCTATTAAGTGACAACGAAGTTTTAAAAGTCCTGCTTCAAAAACAGTAAATAATCCAGTCGGTCCTGCTCCAATAATTAATATATCTGTAGTAATCATTAATTTAAAAAATATTTGAAAAACAAAAGTAGATTTTTTATACAAAAAAATGTGTGACAAATGTCACACACAAATTAAGCTACATTTATAACTTCTTGTATTTGTGGTGCGTGCTTTTTTATGGTGGCTTCTACACCATTTTTTAAAGTCATTTGATTTACAGAACAGCCTGTACATGCACCTTCTAATTGTACTTTTACAATCGCATTTTCTATAGACAAAAGTTTAATATTGCCTCCATCACTCATTAAAAAAGGACGGATTTCATCTAGCGCTTTTTCTACATTTTCTAGTGTTTCTTGTGCTGTCATAACTTTATTTTTTTACTGCACTACAACCACTCATAGTAGTAATTCTAACTACTTCTGTGGGTGGTAAGTTTGCATTTCTTTTTATTAATTGTGATACCATTTCTTTAGTAATATCATTAAAAGCATTTTCTAAAACTGTACCTTCTTGTAGTGCTACTGGATGCCCAACATCACCTGATTCTCTAATGCTTTGTACTAATGGTACTTCTCCTAAAAATTGAGTTTTAATATCTTCTGCTAAATTTTTTGCTCCATTTTGACCAAAAATATAATATTTATTCTCTGGTAATTCCTCTGGTGTAAAGTAAGCCATATTTTCGATAATACCTAAAACAGGTACATTAATACTTTCTTGTTGAAACATAGCCACTCCTTTTTTTGCATCTGCCAAAGCAATATTTTGTGGCGTACTTACCACAACTGCACCGTTTATTGGCAATGCTTGCACAATTGACAAGTGTACATCACCAGTTCCTGGAGGTAAATCGATTAATAAAAAATCTAGTTCGCCCCAATCTGCATCAAAAATTAATTGTTTTAAGGCTTTAGACGCCATCGGTCCTCGCCAAATTACAGCTTGATCTGGATTTGTAAAAAAACCTAAAGACAATAATTTTACACCATAACTTTCTATAGGTTTCATTTTAGAACGCCCATCTACATTTACAGAAAGTGGTTTTTCTCTTTCTACATTAAACATAATGTGTTGAGAAGGCCCGTAAACATCTGCATCTAAAACACCCACATTAAAACCCATTTTTGCTAAAGAAATAGCTGTATTTGCTGTTATAGTAGATTTACCTACGCCACCTTTACCAGAGGCAACTGCAATTATATTTTTAATATTTGGTATTTCTTTACCTCTTATTAAATTAGGATTTTCTTTAGCAGCTGGCTTTTCTACAGAAACATTTACTTTTATTTGTAAAGTTTCTAAAACATTACTTTTAATGGCTTTCGTTATTTCTGCTTCTACTTTCTTTTTTGCCTGAAGTGTTGGGTTGCTAATTGTAACATCTACATTTACCTCATCTCCAAAAATTACTACATTTTTTACATTATTGTTTTCTACCAAACTTTTACCTTCTCCAGGTGCAGTTATGGTTTCTAATGCTTTGTATATATCTTGCTTTTTAAAACCCACGTCTTATTTTTATTTAATCTTATTTGCAAAGATACAGCTTCAAAAGGAGAAAATAAAACTCCTAAATTCTAATTATTTATAGGTAAATAAGTGCTTCTTATAGGTTAAAAATTATGTTTATTTTATAATGAAAGTAGCATTTAAAAGAAAGTTTTTTAAGACATTTGTAGTATAATTTTAGCTACATCAAAATGAAAAATATTTTTAGAATTGTTAGTTTTTTAGAAGGTATCTCTTACCTTTTGCTATTATTTGTTGCTGTACCAATTAAATATTTTAATGGAGATGATAGTTATGTAAAATTATTAGGGATGCCACATGGCTTGCTATTTATGGGTTACATTGTTTTGGCTATTGTAATTCAGAAACAAATGCAATGGAATGCTAAAACTTTAGGGATTGTTATGCTAGCCTCTATTATCCCTTTTGGAACTTTTTATATTGATAAAAAATATTTGAGATAAAATATTAACCACCACTTACTGGCGGTATTATTGCAACAACATCATCCTTTTTTATAATGGATGTATCTTCTGCATACGATTCGTTTACGGCAATTGCATACGAAGCTATGTTTTTTAAATTTGGATACTTTTGAGATAGTAAAGTTTTAAACTCTGCTACAGAAATTGATTTTTCTATAGTAATTTCTACTTGATTTCTGCCTACCAAATCTGTAGTAATCCCAAAAAATAATACTTCAATTGTTATCATAAAAATGTTTTAAAACAAGCTAGCTCTAAATACCAAACCTCTTTCTTTTATAGCTCCATAACGTGCACTAACATATTCTACCCTTAAAAAACGCCATTTACCAAAACCTAAATTTGCTAATCCTAGAGAGTACTCTGTATACGGGTGTTTATCTGCCATAAATAAAGCTTTACCACCTGCAACTAAATGAAAATTTAATTTATTTAACAGAGGTATTTTACCTAAAATTGCACCTCTAAAATTATGCTCTAAATGCATTTCTGCATATTTATCATTGGTGTAATATTTGTAATATTCTAATAAATTAAAGCTGTTTAATTCTCTGTCTATTGGAAACAATAATTGGTTTCCATTTGCTTGTAATTTATCCATAAAAGCAATGTCTTTCTTTTTTAAAAAAGCACCTGCTCTTATATGATATTGGAATCTACCAAAATTACCGGCATTTAAATCTTGCCTTATGTTTGCTATAAATAAATCTGAATTTAATTCTGATTTATCTGAACCAAATCTTTTAATATAATTTAAACTAATCGTTGGAAATTTACTTTCGCCAATATTAAATTTTCTATCTGGATAAGACAAATATTTTTGACCAATTACAAAAGTTGTACCTATATTTAAGGTTGCAATATTATGTTCTGTAAAAGCTGCATTTGTAAAATCTGTTGGGTCTAAAGGGTTATTAGAAGTAAAACCATTTACATCTTGTTTGGCAAACGAATAATCTGTGGTGTTAAAAAGTGGTGCTCTTTTTGCATATTCTAAAGAAGTTGCAAAATAAATTCCGTTTTTAATTTCTTCTGAATATCTAACTTTTGCAAAATTTTTCTCGTAAATTTTTATATAGTTTAGCCTGTAAAACAAAGACGATATTGTATTGTTTAAATTTAATATGGGTTGCCTGCCATTAAATTGTGGTGTTTCTATACCTCCAGAAATAGTGAATCTAGTTCTAGATATATTGTTCCATTTTTTAGTGAAGTAAAAAGTAGGCCTCCACTTTTTTTCTGAAAAAGCATAATTTACATCCACACCAGCATTCCACCATTTTCCTTTTTCATTTAGTTGTTCAAAATAGCTAAAACCGGCAGATGTATAAAAACCCTGCACTGTATTAAAACCTGTTTGTAATAAAGGTCCATTGTAAGAAAAAGACCTATTTTCATAAGAGTTTCTAAATGTATATCCTGTTAAAGGATCTAAAAAACCAAACTTGTTTCCTTTTGCATCCACAGAATCTAAATATTTTTTAGATTTTCTTAGCAACTTAATGCTATCTTTTAGTTGATAGTCTGTTACCTCTTCTTGTGTAAGAGGTACAGGTCTTAGTGTGTTCCAAAAAACACTGTCTTTTTTAGTTGCATTTTCTTCAAAAGTTAAAACCTCGTTGGTAAATGTATTTTCTGTAAATGTTGGGTTAAAGTCATAATCTGAATATACGTAGGAAAACTTTCCATTTGGTTTAAAACCAAAAATAGAAATATCAAAATCTATGGTCTGACTAATTAAAACCCAAGCGTCAATTTCATCAGCATAATTATAGCCTTGTTTTAATTTCAATTTATTTACAACAGGTATGTTTACCTGAGCGCCAGTAGTAATTAAGTCTGCACCATAAATGGCCCAATCGTTTTCTACAATATAAATATGTCCTTCAAAAACCCGATCATTACTTCTTTTAGGTATTAATTTTATTTTATTGATAAGTTTGCCATTTTTATCGTAAAAAGTACCTACCAATTTGTATCTATAATAACTAAAAGCATTGCCAGATACCGGAGAAACTAAACCGTTAAAAACTTCTATACTATTTTCATATAAATCTATGTTAGAGTCTTCTGCTCTGTTAAAACTAACACCATTGTCTTGACCAGAAACTTTAGAGGCTACAATTTTTTCTTTAAACTTTTTAGGTTTCTTTTGAAAAGAAATTTTAGAAAATGTTTCTGATAAATAAATAATACCACTTCTTGTGGAGTCTAAACCACCCCCAAAATCTCCAGTTGATTGCCCAAAAAATTTTTCTGGTGCGTCTTTTATTCTTGTTAAACCTCTAGAGTAAAATTTTGCTGTATAATTGTCGTATTTGTTGGTGTTTTTTTCTTTGTTTGCTATTACATTTCTAATAATTCTATTGGCGGGATTGTCTTTTGTAGAAACCGTAATTTCTTTTAGACTTACAGCTTCTTCCTCTAGAGTAACATCTAATTTATAAGGAAAAGAAGTAACTGAAATTTCTTTTTTTATGGTTGTAAAGCCTATAAATTGAAAAACTACTGTGTATTTTCCAGGTTTATTGATATCTAACACATAATCGCCATTATCATTAGAGGTTGTGCCAGTAACTGTTTTATTTAAATACACACTTACAAAAGAAAGTGGATCTCCTTTTTTATCTGTAATTTTTCCTTGTATTTGACCAATGGTTATTGATGAAATAAAAAGTAATATCAAAAAAAATACGCTTTTCATTAGGTTGATTTTAATACGTAGACGCAAACATATAGTTTATGTTACAATATTATGTTTATTATTTGTTAAACCAATTTTATGGTTTGTATCTAAAATAGACGCTTAAAAAATGCTTTTGGTTGTATCTGGTATCTAATTTAAGTCGCTTTTTGTAGATTTTCTTACTATTAAATTTGTGTCTAGAATAACTTCTTTATAGATAATATTTTTATTTTTCTTTTTGTCGTTTATTTCTTTGTATAATATTTTAAATGCTTTTTTTCCCATTTTAAAACCAGGTTGGTTTACTGTGGTTAAAGAAGGAGATATAACAGAAGACATAAACCAATTGCTAAAACCAACAATATTTATTTGTTCAGGTATTTTTATACCTTTTTTATTAAAGGCTGCTATGGCTCC
>NZ_CBFHJT010000040.1:16403-20268 GCF_965656025.1 Polaribacter sp. | reverse complement strand
TATAGCAACTAAATCTGTATTAATAAAAATACCATCTACATCTTTATGATCTTTTAGTAACTTATTTGCAAAAAAACTTCCTTCTTCAAAACTCATATCATTCAATAAGTAAACCAAAGATGCATCGTATTCTATATTATTATCTGTTAAAGCCTGTTTATACCCTAAAAAACGATCTATAGAATTTTGTGGTAATAAAGGGCCCCTAAAATGAGCAATTCTTTTACAACCTATATCAATTAAGTGCTGTGTTGCTTTGTATGCTGCTTTTCTGTCATCTATAATTACTTTAGAACATTTTACAACTTTTGCAATTTTATCAAACATTACTAGAGGTGTACCTTGTTCTAAAATTTCATTAAAATGTTTAAAACTTCCAGTAGCATTTGCCAAAGAAATTAAAATACCATCAACTCTTTTATTTAATAGTAGGTCTAATTGTTGTTTTTCTAACTCATAAGATTCATTAGATTGCAATGTAATTACCAAATATCCTTTTTTTTCTGCTTGAGAAATAATGCCTTTAATAACACTAGAAAAAAAGTGATGTACAATTTCTGGTATTATTAAACCAATGGTTTTCGACTCTTTTGTTCTTAAATTTACAGCAAAAGAGTTAGGTTTATAATTTAATTTTGCTGCTGTTTCTCTTACTAATTTTCGTGTTTTCTTACTAACATCTGGATATTCTTTTAATGCTTTAGAAACTGTAGTAATAGAAATACCTAATTCTTCTGCTATTTGTTTTAATGTTACCAAAATAAAATAATATGTTTTAAAATTTGTTTGTTTAATTACCTGATAAATATAGTAAATTATCCCAATCGAAAACGTTTTCGGTAAATCGAAAACGTTTTCGATTTATTTACTTGATAATTATTTTACTTATAAAAATACATTTGACAACAAAACAATTAACTTTTTATTAAATTCACATTTAAAATGAAAAAACAATTACAATTTAGAATAGCTTTATTGATGGTATTGTTACTATCAACAACAGCTTTTGTTGCACAGTCAACAATTTCTGGTACTGTAAAAGATCAAAAAGGTGAAATTATTCCTGGTGTAAGTATTTATTTAGAGGGCACTACAAAAGGAACAAGTTCAGATTTTGATGGGAACTACGAAATTAAAAATGTAGACAATGGTAGCTACACAATTATTGCATCTTATATAGGATTCGATAATTTTAAAAAGGATATTACAGTAAATGGTAAGTTAACTTTAAACATTGTTATTAAAGAAAACGCACAATCTTTAGACGAAATTATAGTAACTGGTGTTGTAAATCCAAAATCTAAAATAGAATCAAGTATTTCTGTTTCTACTGTAGGTATTAAACAGATACAACAAGCATCTCCAAGATCTTCGGGCGAACTTTTTAGAAGTATACCTGGTATACGTGCAGAATCTTCAGGTGGTGAGGGTAATGCCAACTTTAATGTACGTGGTGTGCCAGTTTCATCTGGTGGATCGAGATATTTACAATTGCAGGAAGATGGTTTACCAATTATGTTATTTGGAGATACTTCTTTTGGTAATGCAGATAACTTTTTACGTATAGATTCTAATATAGGTAGAGTTGAAGCTATTAGAGGTGGTTCTGCTTCTACGCAAACTTCTAATGGTCCTGCAGGTATTATAAACATGATTAGTAAAACTGGTCGTATAGAAGGTGGTAGCATAGGCGCAACTTATGGTTTAGACTTTCAATCAAGCAGGTTAGATTTTGAATATGGTACTTCAATTGCAGAAGGTTTATATTATCACATTGGTGGTTTTATGCGAGTTGGTGAAGGACCAAGAAATATAGGTTACCAAGGTAATAAAGGTGGTCAAATAAAAGCAAACATTACAAAAGAGTTTAAAAAAGGTTATGTACGTACCTATTTTAAATTTTTAAATGACAGATCTGTAATGTATATGCCAATGCCAGTAAAATTAACAGGTACAAATGCTGATCCTACTTTTGGCAATTTACCAGGTTTTGATATTACTTCAGATACTCCACATTCTACAAACATTCAAAATACATATAGTGTTTATGATGGAAACCCTACTCAAAATGATATGAGAAATGGTAACAACCCAGTTAGTAAAGCTATAGGTGCAGAATTTTCTTTTGACTTAGGTGATGATTGGAAAGTAAATGGTAAAGCAAGATATTCTAACAATTCAGGACAATGGAATGCTCCATTTACTGCAAATGTTGGTACTGTAGCAGATATAGAAGCTTTAGTAAGAGGTGCTTCTGGCGCAACTGGTGCTTTAACTTATCAAGATGGTTCACCATTTAACCCTTCAAATGGATTAGCTCAAGACTTAAGGTATTTTGATGTAACTATCGAAGATTTAAGCAACTTTTTTAGTGATGTAAAAGTTACCAAAGCAATTAATGATAACATCGGAGTTACAGTAGGTATGTTCTCTGCTACACAAAATACTAAAATAGGATGGCAATGGAGTTCTGCAATTTCTGAAGTAGCAGGAGGTGGTAAAGCTAGATTAGGTGTTTTTGATGGTTTCTCTCAAGGAGGTGCTTATTCTTTTGGTCAGCCAGTTTGGGGTAACTGTTGTCAAAGAAAATACAACACGGTACATAATGTAAATTCTCCCTACGTAGGTGTAGATGCAGAAATTTCTGAAAAATTAAATTTTGATGGTAGTATTCGTTTCGAAAACGTAAATGTTAACGGAACTATAAACTCAGGTCAATTAAGTAATTTAGACGCAAATGGAGATTTAATTGGTTTCGATTATAACAGTGATGGTGTAATTAGTCCTTTTGAAGAAACAATACCTACAATTGCTGGCAACCCTGGGCAAGCTATAAGCGATGATTATAATTTTGTTTCTTTCTCTGCTGGTTTAAACTATAAATTAAATGATGGTGCTGCTGTTTTTGGAAGATATAGTAAAGGTGCTTCTGGTAGAGCTGCAGATAGAAATAATTATGGTGCAGATGGCTTAGGAGATGTGCAGTTTGATGAGATTTCTCAATTTGAAGTTGGTTTAAAAAAGAGGTTAGATAATGGTGTTTTAAATGTTACAGGTTTTTTAAGTAATACAGACGAAGGTATTAGTAACGAGTTAAACAGAACTGTAGGTAACCCATTTAAAGCTTTAGGTTTAGAAGTAGAATCTGCATATAGACTTGGAGATTTTAGCATAAATGGCTCTGTTACGTATACAAAAGCAGAAATTGATGGTGGTGTTAACCAAGGTAATAAACCAAGAAGACAAGCAGATTTTGTTTACAATTTTGCACCAACATACTCTTTTGGAGCAGAAAAACAACACCTATTAGGAATCACTGTTTTAGGTACATCTAAATCTTTTGCACAAGATGACAATGACCTTGTAATGCCAGGTTATGCGTATATTAATGCAATCGCTAGAGTTAGCTTAACAAAAGGATTATCTTTAAGTGTAAATGCAAATAATTTATTCGATACAATTGGTGTTACAGAAGTAGAAGGAAATGGAAATTTAGCAGGTGGTTTAGCGGCTGCAAGAACAATTTCTGGACGTTCTACAACAATGACATTACAATATAGTTTTTAAAAGAAAGTTTGTTATTTTTTATTGATTTGAATTAAAAGTGGAGCCAATGAGAAATTTATTGGCTCTACTTTTTAAAAAAAAGTAAAACAATCATCATCAAATTCTAAAAATATTTTAAAATGAAACATTTAATAACTGCAATCCTTTTATTAACCTCACTTTACAGCAATGCACAAAAAGTGATTCATGATAAAAAAGAATCAACAACAAAAAATATGATTGTTTATGGTAGTGATAGTTGCCATAGTTGTTTAGATACAAAGGCTTTTTTAAAAGAAAAAAATATTAAATTCACGTA
>NZ_CBFHJT010000040.1:5093-16306 GCF_965656025.1 Polaribacter sp. | reverse complement strand
AAAAAAGATGAAAATTAAAAAACCAAATTTAAGTTTCTGGCAAATCTTTAATATGAATGTTGGTTTCTTAGGCATTCAATTTAGTTTTGGTTTACAACAAACAGCTGTAAACCCAATTTTCTCTTTTTTAGGAGCACATCATGAAGATTTACCTTTGTTAAATCTTGCTGGCCCAGTTACAGGTTTAATTATACAACCTATAATTGGCGCTATTTCAGACAAAACATGGTCTCCACGTTGGGGAAGAAGAAAACCCTTTTTCTTAATTGGTGCTTTAATTGGTAGTTTGTGTTTATTTGCTTTTCCTTACAGTCCATCTTTATGGTTTGCTGTAGGTTTACTTTGGATTCTTGATGTTGGTAACAACATGGCTATGGAACCATATAGAGCCTTTGTAGGCGATAAATTACCAAACAAACAATTAAGTTTTGGCTACCAAATGCAAAGTCTATTTGTTGGGGCAGGTATTGTATTGGCTAACGCATCTATTTTTATTTTCCAAGACCAATTTGGTGGAGTAGAAAATGTAGATGAAACTGTAAAAGCAATTCCAAAATGGTTGTATTACTCGTTTTTTATTGGCGCTGTTTTATCTATTGCAACCATACTTTGGTCAGTTTTAAAAACACCAGAAATACCTCCTTCAGAAGAAGAACTTAAAGAAATAGAACATCATAATAAATTATCTTTTTTAGAAAGAGTTAAAACACCTTTTAAAGAAATTGTAAGCGCTATAAAAGACATGCCAAAATTTATGTGGAAGTTGGCAGGAGTCTACCTATTTCAGTGGTATGCTTTATTTATTTATTGGCAATTTATTTCGCCAATGTTCGAAGAAAGTATGGGTTTTAATAAATCAGAAGCATTAAGTCAGGCAGCAAAAATGAATACAACTTACAATATTTCTACCATTGTTTTTGCATTAGCATTGGTGCCTTTTGCACTAAAATGGGGAGGCAAAAAAGTATATACACTTAGTTTATTTTTAACAGGTATTGCTATGCTTAGCATCCCAAACATACAAGACCCAACTTTGGTTATTTTACCTATGATTTTGTTTGGTATTGGGTGGGCTGCAATGATGGGTATTCCATACTCTATGGTATCTAAAATTGTACCTCAAGAAAGACGTGGCGTTTATATGGGTATTTTAAATATGATGATTGTAATTCCTATGGGAATTCAAACATTAACTTTTGGCCCAATTGTAAAAAACCTTTTAAACAACAGTGCTGTAAATGCTATTTTATTAGGAGGCGTATTTTTTATAATTGCTGCATTTTTAGCACTAAGACTTAAAGAACCAAAATCAATTACAGACTAAATTTAAAATTCTATTTATCTATAAAATAGAAAAACGACAAAGAAATTAATTTTGAAAAAAAGTAATAAAAAAATAGATATATTATGTGTGGGAGAAGTTTTAGTAGACTTTATAGGCCATCAAAACAATGTGCTAATAAACGAAACTAGAGATTACCACAGATATTTAGGTGGTTCGCCTGCAAACGTAGCTATGAACTGTAAAAGACTGGGTTTAAACGCTACTTTAGTTTCCACTGTTGGAAATGATGGTTTTGGAGAATATATTTTTAAAAGACTAGAAGAAATTGACATCAATACTTCAAATATCAAAAAATTAGACAACAAATCTACAAGCGTTATATTTGTTTCAAAATCTAATGGAACACCCGACTTTATACCTTATAGAGATGCAGATTGTTATATTTCAGAGAATCAAATTACAACTGAAATTTTATCACAAACAAATATTTTTCACACCACCTGTTTTGCATTAAGTAAAAACCCTGCACAAAATACTATTCTTAAAAAAGCTGAAGAAGCTTATAAGAAAGGATGTAAGTTAAGTATCGACATCAATTACGCTAAAAAACTTTGGAGTTGTAAAGAAAATGCTTTACAAATAATTAAAAATTATTGTCAATTCAATCCACTAATAAAAATTAGTGAAGATGATATGTTGCGTCTTTTTGAAAGAAAGTTACCTCATCAAGAAATTTTTGACTTCTTTCACAATCTAGGTGTAGAAACTGTGTGTTTAACTTTGGGTAGTAAAGGTGTAAAACTATCTCAAAAGAGAGAAAAAACAATAGAATTACCAGCAATTAAAATAGAAAAAGTAATGGATACCACAGGTGCTGGAGACGCTTTTTGGTCTGGTTTTCTTTTTGCTTACATTAAAGAAAAATCTATTGAAGAATGTTTACAAATTGCTTTAAAACTAGCTGCTTTAAAACTACAGAACGTAGGTAGGTTACCCAACAACATCAATATTTTATCAAAACTTTTATAAGTTTTAATTAAAAAACAACTTTTTTATGTCATCAGAAAAAAATACAACTATTTCTAATGGTGTTATGCTAAATGCATATCCAGATAGTATTGGAACTAATTTAAGTGATACTATTAAAATGCTTCAGAAAGAAGATTTTAAAGATGTATTTTCTTTGTTTTATGTGTTACCTACTTTTTTTAATAGCGACTTAGATAGAGGTTTTTCTATTATAGATTATAATCTGAATGAAGAGTTGGTATCTAAAGATGATTTAAAAGCGTTAGAAAAATTAAATATCGAATTAAAATTTGATATTGTTCTCAATCATTTATCTGTAAATTCTCCGCAATTTAAAGACCTTTTAGAAAAAGGAGAAGCCTCTAAGTACAAAGATTTTTTTATCAATTGGAATACTTTTTGGGAAGGCAATGGAACTAAAAATGATAATGATATTGTAATTCCCGAAAAAGAGTTTTTGGATAAACTGTTTATGAGAAAATCTGGACTTCCTATTTTAAAAGTTCCATTTCCTGACGGATCTGAAAGACCTTATTGGAATACTTTTTATCAAGAAATAAATCCAGAAAACGGGACACTCTTAGGCCAAATGGATGTCAATGCAAAATCTGAATTAGTTTGGGAATTTTACGAAGAAACACTCGCTAAAGTAAAAAGTTTTGGCTGCAAAATTTTACGTTTAGATGCTTTTGCTTATTTACATAAAGAAGTTGGGCAAACCAACTTTTTTAACAAACCAGGTACTTGGCATTATTTAGATAGAATTAATGAAATTGCTAAAAAAAACAACTTAATCCTTCTGCCAGAAATTCATGCAGAATATGGTTTAAATTTACACGATGAAGTTGCCAAAGAAGGTTACCAAATTTACGATTTTTTCTTACCTGGTTTAATGATTCATACTTTAGAAAAAGCGTCTAACAAAGCTTTGCTTACTTGGGTAAATGAAATTAAAGAAAAAAATTACAAAACAGTAAACATGTTGGGTTGCCATGATGGAATTCCTGTTTTAGACTTAAAAGGTAAAGAATTAAATGGTAAATACAACCACGGTTTATTAGAAGATAAAGAGATAGAAACTATTATGGACACCATTATTGAACGTGGTGGAAGAGTTAAAAATTTATACGATCCTTCAGGAAAAAAAATCTCTTATTATCAAGTAAATGCTACCTTTTTTAGTGCTTTGGGCGAAGATGAAAAAAAATTATTATTGGCCAGAGCCATTCAACTATTTATGCCTGGGATTCCACAAGTTTGGTATTTAGACCTTTTTGCAGGTAAAAACAACTATAAAGCTGCAGACAAAGGTGGTAGTGGTGGTCATAAAGAAATAAACAGAACAACCCTTTCTAATATTGATATTGAAGAGAGCTTACAAAAACCAATTGTACAAAATCAATTACAATTAATGCGTTTAAGAAATACTTCTAAAGCTTTTTTAGGCACTATGAGCATCAACAATTCTAACGAAAATGAACTAGATATTTCTTGGCAAAACAACCAAGATTTTGCACAATTAAAAGCCAACTTAACTTCACTTTCTTTTTCTATAGATTATTCAAAAAATAATATTGTTAAAACAAGGCATTTTTAAACTTCTTTAAAACCTATTATTCTTTCGCTATTTCATTTTCTATTTGTTTGAAAAAAACACTTGTATTTCTATACAATTATTTTAAATTAGAAAAATAAATCAAAAATTATTCTAATAGAATGCAACATATCTTTGGCAAAATTACTAAAACCAAAGTAACAACTGAGTATCTAAAAGAATTTGGTGTACGCTTTAATATTATAGAAAATTACGATGGTGTTATTTTATAGTTAACAAACCTCTAATTAGAGTTTTCCACACAAATATTTAAAAAATTACTCATAAATTTATAAAAATAAAAACTATGAAAAAGCAAAAACTAAAACCAAAAAAAATTACCTCTCTACTTTTCTTACTAATAACAACGTTATTTTTAAATAGTTGTGACTTATTTAATGATGATGACACACCAGAATTACCACCCATAACCCAAAATGGTGCAAATACCTTTGGCTTTAAAGTAAATGGAGAAATTGTTATTGTAACCAATACTTCGAATCTAACCGCTATTTACCATGGTGGTATTTTACAATTAGGTGGTGGTGAAAGAAATGATAATAAAGAAATTAGAATTCAAATTATTTTAAAAAATAATTTAGAAGAAGGAAAAAATTATCCATTTACTAATTCATCTTTTTATCAGGCAGAATTTATCGATTTTGAAAATCTTAACAATTGTGATTACAATTATGAAGATACTTATGAAGGAAGCATTACTTTTTCTAAAATTGACAAAATAAATTACATCATTTCAGGGACTTTCAATTTGTCTACAAAAAAGCCCGATTGTGAAGATATAAAAATCACAGAAGGTCGCTTTGACCTAAAATATATTCCTTAAAAATACTTATTAACTTTTTTAAAATTAAAAACTATGAAGAAAATTACTCTTTTTAGCATACTTTGTATGCTGTTATTTCAAACAAATGCACAAAACAATAATTACTACAACCGTATGCAACATGTCTTTGGTAATATAGACAAAGCAAAAGTAACCACAGGTTATTTAAAAGAGTTTGGTGTCCGTTTTAATACTGTAGAAAATTATGATGGGGTTTTAGCTTTAAAAGACACAAACTTAATACACAACCACAACAACAAAAAAGTGCAAAAACAGAATATGAAACGAAGTCAACCAAATTAAAATCACTAAAAATAAGTCTGTATAATTTTAAAAACAATCGTTTAAAAAATAAAAGCAAGTTTTACAAAATAGACGTTAGTTATCTTAAAAAAAGACATTACATTTTAAAAATAGTTTATGGTAAAGCTTCTATTAATCAAAGGGTTTTAATTAAATAAAACCTTAAAACCCTTTAGTTTTAAAACTAAAGAGTTTTTAATTCTTTCTGTAAAAGAACACCCTTCTTTCTTCTCTCTTTCAATAGAAACCATATATTTGTAAGTTATAAACTAAGAGCAAATTTTATGAGCGATTCTAGAAAAAGACACGAGGCTTTATTATACCACGCAAAACCAAAACCAGGTAAAATAGAAGTTATTCCTACAAAAAAATATGCCACTCAGCACGATTTAACCTTGGCATATTCTCCTGGTGTTGCAGAGCCTTGTTTAGAAATTGCAAAAGATAAAAATAACGTTTATAAATATACTTCTAAAGGTAATTTAGTGGCTGTAATTTCTAACGGAACAGCAGTTTTAGGTTTGGGTGATATTGGTGCTGAAGCCTCTAAGCCAGTTATGGAAGGAAAAGGTTTACTATTCAAAATTTTTGCAGATATAGATGTTTTTGATATTGAAGTAGACACTAAAGATGTAGACAGATTCATAGACACTGTAAAAGCCATTGCCCCGACTTTTGGAGGCATTAATTTAGAAGACATCAAAGCTCCAGAAGCCTTTGAAATAGAAAGAAGGTTAAAAGAAGAGTTAGACATTCCTGTAATGCACGATGATCAGCATGGAACCGCAATTATATCTGCAGCAGCGCTTAAAAACGCCATAGATATTTCTGGTAAAGACATTTCTAAAGTAAAAATAGTAGTAAGTGGTGCAGGTGCAGCAGCTATTTCTTGTACAAGATTGTATTTAAAATTAGGTGCAAAACGAGAAAATGTGGTAATGTGCGATAGCAAAGGTGTTATCAGAAAAGACAGAGATAATTTAAGCTCGCAAAAAGCAGAATTTGCAACACATAGAGACTTGAATACTTTAGAAGAAGCGATGCAGAATTCTGATGTATTTATTGGTTTGTCTATGGGAAATATTGTTTCTCCAGAAATGTTACTTTCTATGGCAAAAAACCCAATTGTGTTTGCTATGGCAAATCCAACACCTGAGATAGAATATGGTTTGGCAGTTGCCACAAGAGAAGATATTATTATGGCAACAGGTAGGTCTGACAACCCAAACCAAGTAAATAATGTATTAGGTTTCCCTTTCATTTTTAGAGGTGCTTTAGATGTTAGAGCTACTAAAATAAACGAAGAAATGAAAATGGCTGCTGTACATGCTTTGGCTGATTTGGCTAAAAAATCGGTGCCAGAACAAGTAAATATTGTATATGATGAAGTTAGTTTAACTTATGGTAAAGAATACATTATACCAAAACCATTTGACCCAAGATTAATTTACGAAATTCCACCAGCCATTGCCAAAGCTGCCATAGCGTCTGGTGTTGCCCTAGAACCCATTACAGATTGGGATAAATATAGAGAAGAATTAATGGAGCGTTCTGGGTCTGGTAGCAAAGAAATAAGATTGTTGCACAACAGAGCTAAAAGCAATCCAAAAAGTATTGTTTTTGCAGAAGCAGATCATTTAGATGTATTAAAAGCAGCACAAAGAGTGTATGAAGAAGGCTTAGGAAAACCGATTCTTTTAGGAAGAAAAGAACTAATTTTAGAATTAAAAGAAGAAATTGGCTTTACAGCAGATGTGCCAATCATAGACCCAAAAACTGACGAGGAAACCGACAGAAGAGATCGTTTTGGAGAGGTGTATTGGAAAAATAGACAACGTAAAGGACGTACTTTTTCTGAAGCAAAAAAATTAATGCGAGAGCGTAATTATTTTGCGGCAATGATGGTCAATCAAGGTGAAGCAGATGCTTTAATTACGGGTTATTCTAGACCTTATCCTTCTGTGGTAAAACCGATGTTAGAATTGGTTGAAAAAGATAAGGATGTTTCTAGAATTGCAGCTTGTAATTTAATGTTAACCAAACAAGGTCCTTTATTTTTAGCAGATACCACAATTAATGAAAATCCTTCTGCGAAAGATTTGGCTAAAATTGCGCAAATGACAGGTAATTTTGCAAGTATGTTTGGTATGAAACCAAATATTGCTATGTTGTCTTTTTCTAATTTTGGTTCCTCAAATTCAGAAACCTCTAAAAAAATCAGAGAGGCAGTTGCTTATACACATCGTCATTTCCCAAATACAGTGATAGATGGAGAAATACAAGCAGATTTCGCATTAAATCCAGAAATGTTAGCAAAAGAATTTCCTTTTTCTAAGTTAAATGGAAAAAAAGTTAACGTATTAATTTTTCCGAATTTAGAATCAGCAAATATTACCTACAAGTTATTAAAACAAGTAGATAAGGCTGAATCTATTGGGCCCGTAATTTTAGGTTTTAACAAACCTATACATATTTTACAATTGGGTGCAAGTGTAGACGAAATGGTAAACATGGCTGCATTAGCTGCAGTAGATGCGCAACAAAAAGAAAAGAGAAGAAAGAAGTAAGGAAGCCTAAAGTTTGGAGTTTGAAGTAAAAAATTTGAAGTTGAACATTGGAAATTAGATTTTTACAAATCGTTTTTGGTGAAAAATTTTGTTATTTTGCCGATTCTTAAATTAGATACTTCATCAACAAATAAAAATGGGTACTTTAGAAGCCTGAAAATAATTTATGATTACACAAGTTAGAGGAAGATTGGTAGAAAAAAATCCGACAGAAGTTGTTGTAGATTGCAATGGTGTTGGGTATTTATTACACATTTCTTTAAATACTTTTTCTAGTTTACCAGATAATGAAAACGTGGTGCTTTATACACATCTTTCTATCAGAGAAGATGCACACACACTTTTTGGTTTTATCAACAAAACAGAAAGAGAAGTTTTTAAGCTACTAATTTCTGTTTCTGGGGTTGGGCCAAGTATTGCTAGAACCATGTGTTCTTCTATGACATCTGAAGAAATACAAAATGCTATTGCATCAGAAAATGTACCGTTAATACAATCTGTAAAAGGGATTGGTGCAAAAACTGCACAAAGGGTAATTGTAGATTTAAAAGATAAAATTTTAAAGACTTTTAATATTGATGAAGTTTCTGCAACAACAAGCAATACAAACAAAGATGAAGCGTTATCTGCTTTAGAAGTCTTAGGTTTTCAAAGAAAACAATCAGATAAAATTGTGTCTTCTATCTTAAAAGAACACAAAGATGCCTCTGTAGAGACCATTATAAAATTAGCCTTAAAAAGTTTATAGTCAGGTGAATACGTTTTTTAAAAACACTTTATTAATTTTAATTTTTACGTTTGCATTACAACTGCCTACGTTTGCTCAAAAAAATACCAAAAAAGATAGTACTAGCGTTAAAAACGATTCAATTAAACTACGTTACAACTTTAAAAGTACCCAAAAAGGTGGTTTATTTTTAGACGATTTAGCAAAGAAAGTAATCATTTTTGATAAGGTTTTAAACAAGTATGTTATCGTAGAAAAAATAGGAGATTACTACACAAGAACTCCTATTTATTTAACACCAAGAGAATACGAAAAATACCGTCTAAAAAGAGACATGTTGCAATACTTTAAAGATAAAGTTAGCGCAACAAATAGCAAGAAAAAAGGGGCAGCAGATGCTCAAAAAGATTTATTACCCACGTATTACGTAAACAGTAAATTTTTTGCAACTATTTTTGGGGGTACAGAGGTAAAAGTTACGCCCACAGGTAACTTAAACCTAAAACTAGGTTTTATTTATCAAAATACAGAAAACCCACAAATATCAGAAGAAAACAGAAGTAATTTTACTTTTGATTTTGATCAGCAAATAAATGCAAGTATCCGTGCAAAAGTAGGTGAACGTTTAGAGTTTACTGCCAATTATGATACTCAGGCTTCGTTTGATTTTCAAAACTTAGTAAAAATTGGTTTTACTCCTACAGAAGATGATATCATACAAGGTCTAGAAGCTGGTAACGTTTCTATGCCCATAAAAAACTCTTTAATAAATGGTGCACAAAGTTTATTTGGTGTAAAAACAGATTTAAAGTTTGGTAACACCAATATTACCGCTGTTTTTTCTCAACAAAATTCAGAAAGTAAAACTGTGGTTGCAGAAGGAGGTGCTTCTATTCAACCTTTCGAATTAAGAACTACAGATTATGATAATGATAGGCACTTTTTCTTATCGCAATATTTTATAGATAATTATGCCAATTCGCTTAAAAATTACCCATTAATTAATAGCCCAATAAATATTACTAGAA
Source organism: Polaribacter sp. (assembly GCF_965656025.1). Classification (GTDB taxonomy): domain Bacteria; phylum Bacteroidota; class Bacteroidia; order Flavobacteriales; family Flavobacteriaceae; genus Polaribacter. The sequence goes on along the minus strand of NZ_CBFHJT010000040.1, from coordinate 6,929 downwards.
TCGAAGTTTGGATTACCAACAGGAATTCAAGTACAGAAGATTTTAGAAGTATTGTGGCTTTTGCAGATATTGGTGAGTCTGTTTCAGATGTATTAGTAGACGAAAATGGAGTGGTTTTAGACCCATCTATTACACAAGCACAAGTTTCTGGTAACAATTTACCATTTAATGAGGCAAATAGAATTGGTACAGAAATTATACCTGCTGGTGGTATAAGAGACGTTTCTGGTGTAGACAGTGCATTATCTCCATACAACATGCAAAATGGTACTAATTATTCTGTGTTAGAAAATGCTAGAAAATTAGAGCAAAATGAATATCGCTTAAACTCTCAATTAGGTTTTATCTCTTTAAATAGAAGGTTAAATGATGGTGAGGTTTTAGCTGTTGCCTACGAATATACAGTAGCAGGTAATGTAAATGGAAGCTCTAAAAACTCTTTTAAAGTTGGTGAGTTTTCTAATGATGGTATCCAAGCACCTAATAATTTAGCAGTAAAACTGTTGCGTAGCGAAATTTTACAAACCAAAAGACCCAATGGAAATGGTGGTGAAGAATCTTTTCCAACATGGCGTTTAATGATGAAAAACGTATATGCGTTAGGGGCTTTTCCATTAACACGAGATGGTTTTAGATTCGAAATACAATATAGAGATGACCAAACAGGAATCCCATCTAATGTTTTACAAAATGCACAGACACCTGGTATACCAACACAACCTCTTTTACAAGTTTTAAACTTAGATCAACTAGATCAAAGTCAGGCTAGAGAACCTGATGGTTTTTTCGATTATGTAGAAGGTATTACTGTAAATTCAGAAAACGGATTTGTATTTTTCCCAGAACCAGAGCCCTTTGGTAACGATTTAGAAGACCGATTAACAAACCCAGCAGATGATGTTTATTTATTTAAAGAACTCTATTTAAACACAAAAATTAACATCAAAAATAACTTTCAGAATAAAGATAAATACTTTTTAAAAGGATATTTTAAATCAGAAAATTCAGGGGGTATACCTATTGGCGCTTTTAACGTTCCTAGAGGTTCTGTTAGAGTTACAGCAGGTGGTAGACAATTGGTAGAAGGTGTAGATTACGTGGTAGATTATCAATTAGGGCGTGTACAAATTATTGACCCAGGTTTGCAAGCTTCTGGAATACCAATTAATGTTTCTACAGAGAATAATGCAGTTTTCAATCAACAAAGAAAAACGTTTTTTGGTATAGATGTAGAGCATAAATTTTCTGAAGATTTGGTGGTTGGTGCTACCTTTTTAAATGTAGAAGAAAGACCATTGACTCCTAAAGTAAATTTTGGCTCTGACCCTATAAATAATACGATGCTAGGGTTTAATTTCGATTATTCTACAGAAGTACCTTTTTTTACAAAACTAGCCAACAAATTACCTTTTGTAGATACAGATGCACCATCTAATCTTTCTGTAAGGGCAGATATGGCCTATTTAATTCCGGGTACACCAAGTGGAATAGATGTAACAGGTGCAGCAACTTCTTACATAGACGATTTTGAAGCATCGCAAGTACCTATTAGTTTATTATCTCCTTTAGATTGGTATGAGGCAAGTACCCCAAAATATTTTCCTAATTTTAATGGAGAACGAGACGATTTATCTTACAATTACAAAAGAGCCAAGTTAGCTTGGTACAGTGTAGACCAAATTTTTTATGGTGTTGGGGAAACTCCTGCAAGTATAGATGCAGATGAGCTTTCCAGAGCAGAAACTAGGCAAATTAATTATAGAGAATTATTTCCAAATGTGCAATTAGACATTACACAAAACTCTTTGGTTAGAACATTAGATTTGGCTTATTTCG
>NZ_CBFHJT010000040.1:2841-4996 GCF_965656025.1 Polaribacter sp. | reverse complement strand
TTATAGAGAATTATTTCCAAATGTGCAATTAGACATTACACAAAACTCTTTGGTTAGAACATTAGATTTGGCTTATTTTCCTCAAGAAAGAGGTTCTTACAACTATGATCCTGCTGCAAATATACAAGATGGTAAAGTAACCTTACCCAACCCAGAAAGTAGATGGGCAGGTATAACAAGACCTTTAACAACCAATAATTTTGATCAAGCAAACGTAGAGTACATCCAGTTTTGGATTATGGACCCTTACCAAAACTATTCGCTTACAACAGAAGAAGGGTTGCCACAAGGTATAGACCCAAACAATCCTATAAACCAAGTGGGAGATTTATACATCAACTTAGGAAATATTTCTGAAGATGTTTTAAAAGATAACCGTAAAATGTACGAAAACGGTTTGCCAGAAGATGGCCTAAAAGTACCAGGTAGTAATATTAATAATACCATTTGGGGTGATGTACCGAGAAATCCATCCATAATTTATGCATTTAACGAGCTAGATGAGGCAAGAACAAACCAAGATATTGGTTTTGATGGTTTAGATGATGATGAGGAAAGAAACTTAACAGGTATTGGACAATATGCAACTTTAGACGATCCTGCAGCAGACAATTTTCAGTTTTTTAGAGGCAGTAATTTAGACGCAATAAACGCCACTTTAATAACAAGATATAAAGACTACAACAATACACAAGGCAACTCACCAACCTTAAATCAAGGTGGAGAGCCTTACCCGACATCATCTACAACTTACCCAGATGTTGAAGATATTAATAGAGACCAGACCATGAATACTGTAGAGAGTTATTATGAATATAAAATTCCTCTAGACAGAAATAGCCTAAGAAAGGGTTTTGGTTATGTAGTTGATGAAAAAACAACCACTGTAACTTTAGAAAACGGAAATACCCAACAAAGTAAATGGTATCAATTTAGAGTACCTGTTAGAAGTGGAACTCCAATAAATGGTATTTCAGACTTTAACAGTATTCGTTTTATGAGAATGTTTTTAACCAACTTTAAAATGCCAGTTGTCATTCGTTTTGGCGAGTTAGACTTGGTACGTGGAGATTGGAGACGCTATGTTAGAACTTTAGATCCTGCTATAAATCCAGATAGAGATTTAACACAAGATGAGTTAAACGATTTTGAAGTAGGTGTTGTTAGTATAGAACAAAATGAAGGTAGTTACATACAACCACCTGGAATTGAAAGAGAGCGTTTGCAAGGTAGCACCACTGTACAGTTGCAAAATGAACAATCTGTAACTTTAAAAGTAAACAGATTAGAAACAGACAAAATACGTGCAATCTATAAAAACATTAGTATAGACTTAAGACGTTTTAAACGTTTAAAAATGTTTATGCACTTACAAGAAAATCAAGGAGAATCTGGTGTAAATGATGGCGATTTTTCTGCAATTATTCGATTAGGTACAGATTTAAACGAAAACTTTTATCAAATAGAATTGCCATTAACAGTATCTAGAAATGGTACATCTGCCCTAGAAATTTGGCCAGAAGCCAATAATTTAGATGCCTTTTTAGAATCTTTTGGTTTGGTAAAATTAGAAAGAGATGCGTTAGGCCCTACAGTTGCGCCTATAAATGAATTATACACATCTACAAGTCAAGATGCAAATTTACCTTATACAATTAGTGTAAAAGGAAACCCAACCTTAGCACAATTAAGAACTATTATGTTGGGTTTAAAAAACACCTCTCTAACTCCAAAAAGTGGAGAAGTTTGGTTTAATGAACTACGATCTGCTGGTTTTGATAACGAAGGTGGTTGGGCTGCAGTTGTAAATGCAGATGCAAATTTTGCTGATGTTGCCAATGTTGCTTTAGCTGGTAGTATGTCTACCATTGGTTTTGGTAATGTAGAAGATAGGGTAAATCAACGTAGTTTAGATGAAACTAAACAATATGACATTGCTACTACTGTAAACCTAGGAAAAGTGCTAACACCGAAAGATTGGGGTATACAGTTACCTATGAGTTATAGTATTGGTGAGAAATTTATAGATCCAAAATTTGACCCACAATATCAAGATGTTACTTTAGCAGATGCTTTAGAACAGAATCCAAATAGTGAGTTTTCTAGAGACTATACCAAAAGAACGAGTATTAGTTTTATGAACGTTAAGAAAAAC
>NZ_CBFHJT010000040.1:0-2745 GCF_965656025.1 Polaribacter sp. | reverse complement strand
TACACAGAACAACAATCTAGAAATTTAGTACCCGGTTTATCAGATCAACCAAAATTAACACAACGTAGGTTTCTATTTGATTGGGATTATACCATTGGTTTCGATTTAACGAAAGCTATCACCCTAAATTTTAACGCCACAAACAGTTATATTTACGATACTTTTGGTAACTCAGATGATATTCAAATATTTGATGAGTTTTTTAATACAGGTAGAGCAAATCATTATCATCAAAAATTAAATGGTACTTACCAATTACCTATAGATAAATTGCCTTTTTTAAGTTGGATAAAAGCAGATTATGCATACACAGCAGATTTTGATTGGCAAGCTGCTGCACAAAGTGAAATTAACATCAATGGTATAGATGTACCTTATGTAGATTTGGTGGGTAACGTAATACAAAATGCAAATACACATAACTTAAATACCACATTTACGTTCGAACGTTTCTATAAAGGTCTAGGTTTCGAAAAACTATTAATGACAAAAACACAACGTAGAAACTCTAAAGGAATTCCAGGAAATGGCTTACCTCCAGCGCCTGGTAGAATCAATAAAAAGAAAAAATTACCTTTAGGAAAACAAATCTTAAAAGGTGTTTACGATGTAGTAACATCTGTAAAACAAGGTAAAATAAGTTACTCAGAAAACAATGGGCAGTTTTTACCTGGTTATACAGAAGATGTTGGCTTTTTAGGTGGTGCACCCACTTCTTTTGCTTTTGGTAGCCAAGTAGATATTAGAACAAAAGCTTTAGAAAATGGTTGGTTAGTAGGCCCAAGAGATCCGAATTCAGACGATTATTATAACAAAACCTACAGTAGAACACATTATAACAAACTAGACTATACATTTACTGTAAAACCATTTAAAGATTTAAATATAGATGTAAGAGGTAACAAAATAAAAACTAGAGATTTATCGCAACAATTAGATGTTGTTGAAAATGGAACAACAAATGGGGCTTTAGACTTTAGCGCTCCTGCTTTTGAAACAGGTAACTTTAGCACAAGTTACTCTATGATTGGTACCGCTTTTAAAGATGGTGATGCTTTGTTTAATACCATGAGAAGTTATAGGGCAGCAATTGCATTAAGATTGGCAACAGAGACAGGAAACCCAGTTGCTGGTTATGGAGAAAACAGTCAGCAAGTATTGTTACCAGCATTTATGGCGGCTTATTCTGGTAGTAACCCAGACAAAGTAGATACTGGTTTGTTTAGAAATATACCAATACCCAACTGGACATTACGTTATAATGGATTAATGAAATTTGATTTCTTTAAAAAGAACTTTAGCAACTTTGTAGTTACACACGGTTATAAATCTTCTTATACCATTTCTAGTTTTACTAACAACTTACAATTTGATGGTGCAAACCCTACAACTATAAATTCAGCTGGTAATTACGAACCAGAGCTTTTAATATCTTCTGCAACCTTAGTAGACGAATTTTCGCCTTTAGTAAAAGTAGATATGAAAATGAAAAACTCTTTCTCTCTAAGAGGAGAAGTAAAAAGCGACAGAACGCTAACCATGAACTTTAACAACAGTACTTTAACCGATATTAAAGGTACAGAGTATATATTTGGTATGGGTTACGTGTTTAAAGATGTAAAAGTAAATACACGCTTTACAGGAAAGAAAACTACCTTAAAAGGAGACATCAACTTAAGAGCAGATGTATCTTTAAGAGATAATTTAACACAAATTAGGGCTGTAGATGAAGATAATAACCAAATTAGTGGTGGGCAAAGACTATTTTCTATTAAATTTACGGCAGATTATAGACTAAGCAGTAGTTTAACAGCTTCTTTTTACTATAATCATCAAACATCTAGATATGCTATATCTACCACTTTTCCGAGACAAGCAATAAATGGTGGGTTTAACATTATCTATAATTTAGGAGGAAACTAATCAATTAAAAATAAAATTAAGAATGAATATTCCAGCAGAATTAAAATACACAAAAGACCACGAGTGGATTAAAATTGAAGGAAACATAGCAACAGTAGGTATTACAGACTTTGCACAAGGTGAGTTAGGTGATATTGTTTATGTAGATGTAGATACTTTAGACGATACTGTAGAAGAAGGTGATGTGTTTGGTTCAGTAGAAGCAGTAAAAACAGTTTCTGATTTATTTATGCCATTAACTGGAGAGGTGACAGAATTTAACGAAGCTTTAGAGGATGAGCCAGAATTGGTAAACTCAGACCCATATAATAAAGGTTGGATGATAAAATTAGAAATTTCTGACAGCTCTCAAATAGACGACCTACTAGATGCTGAAGCATATAAAAACCTTATTGAAGGGTAAAATACTTGTTATTGCCTTTTTTGTTACTTTTTGTATTGTGTACTTAAGTTTAATAAAAATGCCAAAATATGATGTGGGTATATCACACTCAGACAAATGGCAACATGCATTTGCCTACTTTACTTTGGCAATTTGTTGGTTATTGGCGCTTTGCAAAAAAACAAATAAATACTTTATTGTTTTAAGTTGTATCATTTTTGGCATAATTATTGAAGTTTTACAAAGCACAGTAACAAATTATAGAACAGGAGATTACTTAGATGTGGTTGCAAATTCTATTGGTGTACTAATTGGATTACTGTTTTTTAATCAGATTTCTAAAAAAAATCTACTTAATTAACAAAAAGACTTGTATTTAACACAATAATTTAATTAAATTAGCGAACTATTAAAAACTCTTTTACATGGAAATAAAGAAA
>NZ_CBFHJT010000039.1:24380-27833 GCF_965656025.1 Polaribacter sp. | reverse complement strand
CTTTTTAACCTCTATACCACAAAGAATTTTTAAATCTTCTGTTACCTTTAAAACTAAATCTAATTCATTTAAATTGTGTTCTTTTACCACAGTAACCGAGAGTAACTCTTTATTTCCTTTAGATTTTGTAGCAATACTTGTATGATAAAAAATATTGTTAATCAATGCATTGTCATCTGCAACTAAACCAATTAATGGTTTATTAATTATTTTAGTATTTGTTTCAAAATAGAAAGTATGGCAACTTTTCCAACTAGTTTCTTGGTTTTTTAAATTAGAAATTAATGCGCTTGCTTCGGTTGCAATAATGGTAATATGTGTTTTTATTTCGCTTTCATCTCCTAAAATAATTTTAGAATCTAAAACCTCTTTTACGTTTTGATTAAATACAAAAGAGGTGTTTTTTAGCTTGTCTTTTAGTTGATTAGAAATTTCCTGTATACCACCTTTTGGCAATACCGCTTTTCCTTCACCAAACATTTTGTAAACAAATTCAAACATTCTACTAGAAGTTTCTAGTTGATTTTCTAAGAAAATTCCGCTAAAAAAAGGTTTAAAAAACTTGGTCATAATATCATTTGAAAAACCAAAATCTTGTAAATATTGTAAGGTTGTTTTTTCATCTTCCTTAAAAATGGCAGCAATCTTTTTCTTTTTTAAAAGGGTATTTAATTGTAAGATTTTTCGTTTATCAGAAAAATTGCCAATAGTAGAAAGTAACGTAGGAAATAACATAGAAAAACTTCGCAATGGATCTCCAATAGTTTGTGTTTTTCCGTTTTTAAAAATAGTAGCTCCTGGCAATAATTCTTGTAAATCTAACGCTTTATAATCTAAATATTTTTGTGCTGCTGGGTAAGAAGATAATAAAACCTGAAAACCATGATCTAAAATATAATCATCAATAATATCTGATTTTACACGCCCACCAACTTTATCTGTAACCTCTATAATTGTTGGATGATAACCATGATTTTCTAAAACCTGTGCTGCAATTAATCCACTAATTCCTGCACCAATAATATGTATTTTATATGCTGATTTTTCCATTTTCTACGTCTTTTAACTCTTCTTTTTTTCTTAAATAAGAGGTTAATATTTTTTGCACATCTTTATTATCTCTCTTGGGTTGTAAGTAAAACTGATAATCTTCTGGATGCTGAAGTTGTGTATCTAAATCCTTATCAATATAACCAAAACCCTGGTAAACACCCTCTAAAATTAAAACAAAACCAATTTCGTTGGTAAATCTACCTTTTTCTTTTATTACCCTATTTTCTGATGCCAAACCTATAGATTCTATGGCTTGTAATACTCTTTTATTGTATAGTGCAACAGATTCTTTACCACAACAAACCCCTTTACATTCTTTTATTTGATGATGAAAACACTGTTTTACATTGGTTTGCAAATGACAATACTTGGGGCATAATGTAAATTCTTGACATAATTTTTCTAAAAAAGTTCTGCAAGCTGCTAAAGAATAGAAGGTGGCTATTTGGTTTGAAACTAACTTTATTTTATTAAATGCCAAATGGATCACTCCTTTTTGATCTTCGTAAGAAAATACACCAAAAGCAGCATTATTATTTTTTTGAGAACGATTGTACTTTGGGTATTTGTTTTTGATTTCTGAAGACTCTAATAACAAAGCCAACAACTCACTTCCTGTTTCTGTATAAGAAATATGTGCAGTTTCTATACACATTTCTTGTTCTTTTTTCTTTTTATCGTAAAAGTGGCTGATTACTCTTTGTTTGATATTATTGGCTTTACCAACATAAATAATTTCTTTTGCCGAATTTTTAAAATAATAAACTCCAAAAGTTTCTGGTAAATTATCTACCGTTTTTTTATCTAAAAGAGGAGGTAAAGTAGCTTGTCTAGAACGTGGATTTAAAAAGGAATTAATGATAAAATGCTGATCTCTCTTTATCAATCTTCTCAATAATTCTACTGTGGCTTCTGCATCTCCTTTTGCTCTGTGCCTACCATTTATAGGTATATTTTCTCCAGAACAAATATTACCTAAACTGTAAGATGGCAACCCAGGAACTATTTTTCTAGTTAAACGAACTGTGCAGAGTTTTTTACGTTTCCAATCGAAGCCCAAACTTTTAAATTCGTCTCTAATAATGTTATAATCGAAATTTACATTGTGTGCCACAAAAATTAAATCTTGCGTAATCTCTTCTACCTTTTGTGCAATTTCGTAAAATTTAGGTGCATTTCTAACCATAGCATTTGTAATACCAGTTAGATTTGTAATAAAAGGTGGAATGTTTTGCTCTGGATTTACCAGCGTTGTAAACTCATTTATTATTTTTTCGCCATTAAAAACCAATACAGAAATTTCTGTAATTTTTTGACCTTTATGGCCATTTCCTGTGGTTTCTATGTCTACAACAGCATACAATTATGCCATTATATTTTTTAAATCTGCAATGGTTTCTGTTGGGTTTTCTGCTTTAAAAACATAACTACCAGCCACCAAAACATTAGCACCTGCTTCTATTAATTGGTTAGCATTTTTATTGGTAACACCACCATCTATTTCTATTTGGCAATCAGATGCTGTAAATTCTATTAAATGTTTTAATTGACTTACTTTTTTATAGGTATTTTCTATAAAAGACTGCCCACCAAAACCTGGATTTACACTCATAATACACACCAAATCTAAATTTGTAATAATGTCTTCTAAAACAGCAATAGGTGTGTGTGGGTTTAAAGCAACACCAGCTTTCATACCTGCAGCTTTTATGGCTTGCACAGTTCTATGTAAATGGGTACATGCTTCGTAATGTACTGTTAAAATATTAGCGCCTAAATCTGCAAATGTTTGTATATATTGATCTGGATTTACAATCATTAAATGCACATCTATTATTTTTTTAGCATGTTTTGTTATTGCTTTTAAAACGGGCATACCAAAGGAAATATTAGGTACAAAAACGCCATCCATAATATCTATGTGAAACCAATCTGCTTCACTATTATTTACCATTTCTATATCGCGTTGTAAATTGGCAAAGTCTGCTGCTAAAACCGAAGGTGCTAGTATATTACTCATTGTATTATTTTGAATTTTTACAAAGATAATTAATTCATAAATGAGAATGATGTGGAAGAAGTAATATATTTTTATACAAGTTTAGCCGTGATTGAAGTGACATCCTTTTTTTGCTTCATTAGATATAGAATTTGTTAGTTGTTATAAAAATACTTTTTAAATTAGATAGATGCTGAAATAAATTTAGCATAAAAAAGATAAAACGGAAAGCGCGAAATAGCTTCTAATAAAAAAACTCTCGAAAATTAATTCGAGAGTTTATGTTTATTTTAAGTAAGTGAAAAATACTAACCTAAATAAGTCATTAATATTTTAGATCTAGAAGTGTGTTTTAATCTTCTAATTGCTTTTTCTTTAATTTGACGTACACGCTCTCTCGT
>NZ_CBFHJT010000039.1:17952-24284 GCF_965656025.1 Polaribacter sp. | reverse complement strand
AATTTCTTCTAAGGTCATTGGTTGGTGTTCTCCTAAACCAAAATAAAGTTTTACAACGTCTGCTTCTCTTGGTGTTAATGTTTCTAAAGCTCTGTTTATTTCGATTCTTAAAGATTCGTGTAACAAAGTTCTATCTGGATTTGGAGACTCGCCAGAGTTTAAAACGTCGTATAAATTAGAGTCTTCTCCTTCAATTAAAGGTGCATCCATAGATACATGACGTCCAGAATTTTTCATAGATTCTTTTACGTCATTTACAGTCATGTCTAGTTTCTTGGCAATTTCTTCGGCACTTGGTGGGCGCTCATTTTCTTGCTCTAAGAAAGCGTACATTTTGTTAATTTTGTTGATAGAACCAATTTTATTTAACGGTAAACGTACAATTCTAGATTGTTCCGCTAAGGCTTGTAAGATTGATTGACGAATCCACCATACAGCATAAGAAATAAATTTAAAACCTCTGGTTTCATCAAAACGTTTTGCAGCCTTGATTAACCCTAAATTACCTTCGTTTATTAAATCTGGTAATGTTAATCCTTGGTTTTGATATTGTTTTGCTACGGATACCACAAAACGTAAATTGGCTTTTGTTAATTTTTCTAAAGCTCTTTGATCTCCAGCTTTAATTAACTGTGCTAATTCTACTTCTTCATCTGCAGTAATTAAATCTACTTTACCAATTTCTTGCAAGTATTTGTCTAAAGATGCAGTTTCTCTATTGGTAACCTGTTTTGTAATTTTAAGTTGTCTCATGTATTCTAATTGGCAGGCTTTTTTTTAGGATTAATGAGAAGCCTACGATTACTTATACGCAAGATTGTTTGTAAATGTTACAAAAAAAAATATTTTTTTTTGAAAAAGTTTGTTTTCAACCATTCACCGATTAGAATATACCGTTTAACTTTTTAAAATATTTAATTGTGACTTATTCATTTATTTAGTGTCATAAATACAACAAAAGTGAATAGAACAGCAGTTAAAATTACCGATGAAGAATTAGTTTTTGAAATAGTAAAAACCAATAATACAGAATTATTTGCCATGTTATATGACAGATTTTCTACAGTTGTTTATAATAAATGTTATGGTTTTTCTAAAAGTAAAGAAGAAGCTGAGGATTTGATGCAAGACGTTTTTGTAAGATTGTTTGTAAAACTAAAAACGTTTAAAGGTAATTCTAAATTTTCTACTTGGTTATATTCTTTTACTTATAATTTCTGTGTAAATTATGTACAAAGAAATAGTTATAAGAAGAAAGAAAAAGTAACGATAGTTACCGATCAAATTAAAGAAAATGATACTGCTTTTGATGATATAGACGATGTGTCTTTATTAGAATTAAAATCTGCAAAATTAGCAAAAGTGTTAAACAAGTTAGAGCCAGCAGAAAAAATGATTTTATTGATGAAATACCAAGATGAAAAAAGTATTAAAGAAATAAAAGAAATTTTAAATATTGGTGAAAGTGCTGTAAAAATGCGAATAAAAAGAGCAAAGGCTAAAGTTGTAAAATTATACCAAGTGTTGTAAAAAAATAATGAGTAATCCGTTTAAAAAAATTCTCCCGAAGCATAAAGTATCACCTATTGTAAAACAAAATGTTTTGCTAGATACAATGATGATTAAACAAACTATAGAAACTGCAGATAAGTACATTTTAAAATACCCAAAAACACTTACTAGCTTTTTTAGTAAAAATAAAGACTCTTAATAAAATAATGGTGTACTAAAGTTTAAGTGATATACTACCCCAACTTTAAGATTAAAAGCCCACTCGTTATTTTTGTTTTCAAAAACAGCCGCTTGTAAACCATCTACTCTGTCAGAAAAAAAGTACATGTAATTAAATTGTGCTACAAAATCTAACTTTTTAGTAAGCTTGTACCTTGTACCCAAACCAATGTTAACAGCAAAGGTTTCTCCAGAACCTAAGGCTAAATGGTTTTCATCTTGATATTTTTTGGGTAATAAAGTAACATCTTGTTTCCAGTCTCCTAAATCTGAATTTACGCCATTATTAAAAAAGGAGTATTGAATTCCGAAGGTAAAGAATGGATTAAAAGAGATGTCTGAATAAGGATATACAAATTCTTCTAGAGGTCTTAAAAAGTATTCTAAGTTTACTCCAAGGTTTAACATTCTTACATTGCCTTTCATGGCTCTTAGTTGTTCTCCTCCATAAGTTTGTTTAGAAGCGTAATAACCATAGTGTTCTAAATCTGTATTTTTAATGTACTGTAATTCTGTTTTAACCATTAAATGGTTGTGTAGTACATTGTTGGGATCCCAACGTAAAGTTCTATTGTAAAAACTAAGATAGTGTGCAACAGAAAACGACATGTTTTTGTTGTTAATTTCACTACCAAAATGTCCGCGTTCTCCGTAATCGCTTTGTAAACTAGAGGATCCAACAAAACCACCAATATCATGGGTAAAATGTTGAGCCTTAAATTCTAGAATAAAAACAATTATAAAGATAATTGTTATAGGGGTTTTCAAGATTTAGGGGTCTTAAAGTAAAAAGTCAAATATATACTAAATTATTCGGAACAACAAAACTTAATTTGTTTTTTTAACGGTAAAGGTATTGCCTTCTAAAAAATAATTAGCTCTAACTTTTAAGTCTTCTTCATAATAGATAACTGGTTCGGGTTGTTTTTTTGTTAGGTATTCTCCAGTATCCCACTTTTTATTATTGTTAGCATCTATAATGGCTCTAATTGTATAGGTTTTAGGTTCTAATAAATCAAAAACCAAAGTTTCAGAAGTGTTTATATACTTTCTGTCTATAATTTCATCATTTTGTTTACCACTTAGTAAATCGATTATTAAATTATCTTGATCTGTATTGACAATATTAATAGTAATTTTACCATAGTCTTCTAACTCTATGGTTTTAAATCGATATAATAAAGTGTCATTTTCTATATTGTAAATATCTTTAAATGAACCCGGTAAAGCTTTTATACTATAGTTCTGTTTTTGATTTTTCTCGAATAAAAAACCAATTTTATTTTCTTTTTTAGAGATGTATTTTGTAAATTTTACATTTAAAGTATCTTTATCTGTAAAAGAAATTTTACTAGTATCTATTGCTATAATAGGATTATTACTTTTAATAAAAAAGGTATCTCTTAAGTGCAGTGTACCAGATGTAGAAGGTGATAATTTTAAAGAGTCTATTTCTTTTTTTCTAAACTTTACAGTAACAGTATCTAAAAAAATATCATTAGAAACTATAAAGTTTAAAGAATCTACCTCTATAGGCGTATGCCAATAGCTTAAGGTGTCTTTGTCTATTTCTAGTTTGGCTATACTTTTAAAATCTTCTGGCACTTTAGAAAGTAATGATACCTTTAAATTTTTAATAGCACCTTCAAAACCAAACTCTATTTTTCCTTTAAAAATTTCTTTAGCTCTTCTAAATCTATAAGGTTGTGTTTCTTTAAAAAGTTTTAAAGGTTTTGTAAGAATACTATCTTTTGGTAGTTGTATGGTATCACTGTAAAAAGCAATTTTATCTGTTATCGGATTAAAAATATAATCGCTAGAATTTTCTTCTAAAGCTAATAATAAATAGTTTCCTTCTTTTAAATTGGTGAAATTAAACTTTGTAGTATCCAATGCTGTGGTTACGTAATTTGGTTTTTGTTTGTAAATTATAGAATCCGTAAAAATACTATCTAACTTATACAAAAGAATATTTGTGTTTTTGGGGTCTTTTTTTAAAAATGCATCCTTTACAAAGCCTTCATTTTCTAAAGAATCTATGTAAGTACCTGTCGAAAAAACGTATTTAAAAGCTTCTAGCTTGTTACTCTCGTTATTGTCTTCTATGGCATTCCCAAAATTAAAAATATAGGTAGTGTTTGGTGCTAGTGTGTCTAAAATTTCAATCTTTAAAAACTTACTTGCAGTCCCTTGTGGGGCTACTAATAGAGGGTTTTTAAGAGGTGGAGATACTACTAATTGCTTATTTAAATCCTTTAGTTTTACAAACTCGTTAAAAACAAGCTCTACCTCATCACTTTTAAAATTGATGGTTTTATAAGGTGGTTTAGAGGTAACAAAAAGTGGAGGGTCCTCATCTTTTGGACCACCATCTGGTCTGCCTGTTTTTGCACAGCTTGTTACAGTTAATATAAAAATTGAAAAAAAAAGATACTTATAAAAGAGTTTCACAAACGGTAAAATTTTTTACAAATTAACAATTTATTTTTCACATTAAAATCACAAAATTTATTCTGTATATGCTATTGTTAAAATACTTATTTTAATGTTTTCAGTTTTAAAAAGCTCTAAAGCACACGCTTCTAATGTTGCACCTGTTGTAATAACATCATCTATAATTAAAACATGTTTATTTTTAAAAAACGTTTTGTCTGATAATAAAAATTGTGTTGCTTGGTTGTTAAACCTTTCAAAACGAGATTTAAACGTCTGGGTTTTTGTCGCGTTTTTTCTAACTAAAATATCTTCTACAAAAGGCTTTTTTAAGTGATGACTTAGTTTTTCGCCAAATTTTGTAACCTGATTGTAACCTCTTTCTTTTTTTCTTTTGTAATGAATTGGCACAGGCACAATCACATCAACATCAGGAAATTGATTATTTTCTGCTAAAAATACTCCTAACCAATTTCCAAAAAAGACACCAATTTCTTCATTTCCTTTGTACTTTAAATCGTGTATTAATTTTTTAGTGATACTTTTTTTTCTAAAGATTAATAAAGCATATGCCTTTTCTACAGTAATTCTTCCATAGAAAATTTTAGCAACTTTATTATCTGTAAAAGAACTAAAGTTAGTTAAAGGTAAATCGTGTCTACAAATTGTACAAATTACAATTTCATTTTGTAGTAATTGTGTATTACAATTGGCACAAATTTTAGGATAAAATAAATTTAAAAAATCGTTTAAAATTTTCATTTTCTTACATAGCAATAGCATTTAAAGATACTTAAAATTGATGAATTATATTTTATCATATAAAAAGTGAGTTTTTATACTAATTTACATGAGTGATTTATTTACAAAAATGATGTAATATTTTTCTTGAAAAAGTTACCTAAACGTTTATCTTTGTCGGCATTATGGCAAAACAAGAAGATCAATTTAAAAAGGTATTATCGCATGCAAAAGAATACGGTTACGTATTTCAATCATCAGAAATTTATGATGGTTTAAGTGCGGTTTATGATTATGCTCAAAATGGAGTTGAGCTAAAAAAAAATATTAGAGATTATTGGTGGAAAGCAATGGTGCAAATGCACGAAAACATTGTAGGGATAGATGCTGCAATTTTAATGCACCCAACAACATGGAAAGCTTCTGGACACGTAGATGCCTTTAACGATCCTTTAATAGACAATAAAGATTCTAAAAAAAGATACAGAGCAGATGTTTTAGTAGAAGATTTTAGAGAAAAAATAAATCAAAAAATAGAAAAAGATATTACTAAAGCTAAAAAACGTTTTGGTGATGCTTTCAATGAAGAGGAGTTTAGAGCAACAAATCAAAATGTTCTTCGTCGTCAAAAACAGATTGATGAAATTTCTGCTGAATTAACCAGAGTTCAAGAAGAAAGTGATTTGGTAGGTTTTAAACAACTAATTGTAGATTTAGGAATTGGTTGCCCTGCATCAGGTTCTAAAAATTGGACAGAAGTAAAACAGTTTAACTTAATGTTTGGTACTCAAATTGGGGCATCAGCAGAAAACTCTACGCAAGTATATTTAAGACCAGAAACAGCACAAGGAATTTTTGTAAACTTTTTAAACGTTCAAAAAACAGGACGTATGAAAATTCCTTTTGGAATTGCACAAACTGGTAAAGCTTTTAGAAATGAAATTGTTGCAAGACAATTTATTTTTAGAATGCGAGAATTTGAACAAATGGAAATGCAATTTTTTGTAAAACCAGGAACTCAAAAAGAATGGTATAATACCTGGAAAGAAACGCGTTTAAAATGGCATTTATCTTTAGGTATGGGTGCAGAAAATTATCGTTTTCACGATCATGATAAATTAGCACACTATGCAGATGCTGCAGCAGATATTGAGTTTAAATTCCCATTTGGTTTTAAAGAATTAGAAGGCATACACTCAAGAACAGACTTCGATTTAAAAGCACACGAAGAATATTCTGGTAAAAAGCTGCAATATTTTGACCATGAAGAAAACAAAAGTTATGTGCCTTATGTAGTAGAGACTTCTATAGGTTTAGATAGAATGTTTTTAGCTGTGTTTTCAAATTCTTTACAGGAAGAAGATTTAGAAAACGGAACTACAAGAACTGTTTTGAAATTACCAGCAGTGTTAGCACCTTTTAAAGCG
>NZ_CBFHJT010000039.1:8290-17854 GCF_965656025.1 Polaribacter sp. | reverse complement strand
TTTTAATGTTTTTTATGATGAAAAAGATGCTGTTGGTAAACGTTACAGAAGGCAAGATGCAGCAGGTACACCTTTTTGTATTACCGTAGATCATGATAGTTTAGAAGATAATTCTGTTACTATTAGACACAGAGATACTATGGAGCAAAAAAGAGTAAAAATTACCGATTTAAAAGAAATTATAAAAGCTGAAGTTGAAGTAAAAAATTGGCTTCAGAAAATGGAAGGGTAGTTTTTTTTGATATTTATAGTTTTAAAAGAAAATCCCTAAGAAATTTAATTCGAAGGGATTTTTTATTAATTAATACTTAGGAATTATATCTAATTTTTTTTCTTTAGAAATAAGTTTACCAGAAGTAGAAATGCCTTCTAAAAACAAACGTATTTCTTGTTGATTATCTTTTGGAATATTTAATTTTATATAAGAATTAGGTTCTATTGTAATATTTGGTTTCCAGAAAATTGCACCATAATTTATGTATGTTTCATTTGTAAATGAAGGATATTTTGGAGTATAGTATTCTTTTTCTGAAGCAAAACCAACAGGTAATTTTACTTGACTAAATTCTATCCATTCCTCATCAATAAAAGTAGGTGATGTGACAACTGTAAAAGGTCCAATAGTACCGGCTATAGTAGGTCCATTAGCTCCAAAAGGATAATCAATAACTTCTGAACCTTTATATTTCTCCCAAGAACTAGCTTTTCCATCAAAATCAATAATTCCATAGGGGTTAGGTACACCTCTATTATATAAGTTAGGATTATAAGGTATAAAAGTATTGTTTACTAAATAATTCCTTTTTTGATTTAAATTACTTTTAATTACGACTTCTTCTAACATAATTGAGTTACTGGTTAAAAATGAAAAGTTAGAACGCACCACGTTAGTTGTTTGTAATTTTTTTTGTTAATTAGTAGTTATGTTTCCATACAAATGACTATTTGAGAATGCTAAGCTTGGGCTAATTTTAAAAGTATTATTTAGACTTTTTAGTCCAAAATATATAAGTGAATTTTTCTTAAAAAAAGTATTTTCTAATTTATGCCTATTTGTGTTTTTAAAAGGAAAAACTATCACAAAATCTTTTTCTTCAAAATGCATTTCTACTCGTTGTCCTTTAGGAATTTTTTTATTTAATGTTAAAGAAATATCTATTCCTTTTTCAAAATTATAAATATTAGAGGGGGGATTGTTAAAAATATTACTCCATTTATACTTACTCCAACCTTGTGTAATTAATAATAAATCTAAATCTAAAAACCTTTTTTCATTACTCGACTTAAAATATTGTGTTGCGTTTTCAATATTTCCTTTTATAAAAGGTTTTAATAAAAAGTTAGAAATAATATTGTTTTCTGGTTTGTATGCTTTTGTTTCTGTAGGAAGAAAAGAAATACTTAAAAATATTTTTTCGTTATTGTTATTTGCAATGCTAACTTTTAATGAATCGCTTAACACTGAAACAAGATTTGTTTGTAAATTATTAGAAATATTTTTTGATGTTTTGTTGTAGAAGATTCTTTCTAAAACAGGTTTGTTCTGTTCATTAAATATGGTAATTGTATTTATTCCTTCAGGAATTTCTTTTTTTTCTAGAAAAATTTCGTAGGCTTTGTATTTTTTATTGAATGTAAAATAATGATTAGCAAAATTTTTGGTATTATGAAGCATTACCCTATACCTTTGTCCCTCAATAAGTTTTAAAGTTTCAGTGTTAGTTAAAATGTTTAAAACAGAAAAATCATCTCTCTTTAAATGTTCTAAATATAAAGCAATACCAGTTTTTTTTATTATTGATGTTTTCTTTACTATCCGCGTTTTATTATCTAGTGTTGCTTCAAAAGTAAAATACTTATTTTTTTTAATTGGAAGAATAGCTGCTCCAAAACCAAATTTATTAGTTGAAAATGTTTTTATAATCTTTCCTTTATCGTTTCTTATAACTCCTTTTTTAATCTGTATACCTTCATTATTTCCGTTTTTTATTAAAACGCCAATTTTATTATGTGTTTTTGCAATTAAATGACCGCCTTCTGGGAACAACTGAAAATCATAAAAGTTTTTTTTATCAACGACTTCTTTTTGTTCTTCGTGATTTTTCAGAATAACTATTTTCTGTAAATACGAATTGTCTTCTGCAAAATTTTTCATCCAATTAGTAGATGCTTTTAAGTAGTAGGCTTTTTTTATAAAAGAAGAATCTATTCTAATACTCCCTCTTCCAATACCTTCTTTAATATTTATTAATTGTTGTTCTTTTAAAGTTCCTGTATCATCATAAACAGATACATAAAGATTAGAGGTTTCTAAATGTAGTTTTTCTGAATTTTGTTCTAAAACATACGCCTGAAACCAAATTTCTTCTCCTTTTAAAAAACTTGTTTTATTTAAATGTAAAAAAGGAATTTCTCTAGATTTTTTAAAGTAATTTGTATAAAGAGAATCTATATTTTTAGATTGACTTTGCGTATTAAATTGAATTGATAACAGAAATAAAATTAAAATGTAGGCTTTCTTTTTCATAGTAGTATTGTTAATAATTTGTAAAATAGAAACAATCATTATGCCAAAATGTTAAATATTTAACACTTATATATAGTACTAAAAAAATCCGTTAGAATATTTCTAACGGATTTTTTATGTTTTGAGATTTCTCCATAAGTCGAAATGACAATAGAGAAAGTTAGGTAAGTATTTTACACAAGAGTGTAGAACTTATCTGTGGCGATTCGCCACTACATCATACCTGGCATACCACCGCCCATTGGAGGCATTCCACCACCAGCAGGTGCATCTTCTTTAATATCAACTAATGCACATTCTGTGGTTAAAATCATACCCGCAACAGAAGCTGCATTTTCTAAAGCAACTCTAGTCACTTTTTTAGGATCTATAATACCGGCTTCTAACATATCTACATAAGTTTCTGATTTTGCATCATAACCAAAGTCTTTTTTACCTTCTAGTACCTTATTAATTACTACAGAACCTTCACCACCAGCATTTTCTACAATAGTTCTTAAAGGAGATTCAATTGCTTTGTTTACAATTTGAACACCAGTTGTTTCATCTAAGTTTTCGGTTGCCAACTTTTCTAAAACTTTTTTAGCACGTACCAAAGCAACACCACCACCAGCAACAATACCTTCTTCAACTGCAGCTCTTGTAGCGTGTAACGCATCATCAACTCTATCTTTCTTTTCTTTCATTTCTACTTCAGAAGCAGCACCTACATATAAAACTGCTACACCACCAGCTAATTTAGCTAAACGTTCCTGTAGTTTTTCTTTATCATAATCTGAAGTTGTAGTTTCTATCTGAGCTTTAATTTGATTTACTCTTGCTTTAATAGCTTCAGCATCACCAGAACCATTTACAATAGTTGTATTGTCCTTATCAATTGTAATTCCTTCAGCTGTACCTAATAAATCTAACGTTGCATTTTCTAAAGAGAATCCTCTTTCTTCTGAAATTACTGTACCACCAGTTAAAATTGCGATGTCTTCTAACATTGCTTTTCTACGGTCTCCAAAACCAGGTGCTTTTACAGCAGCAATTTTTAAACCACCTCGTAATTTGTTAACTACTAAAGTAGCTAATGCTTGTCCATCTACATCTTCTGCAATAATTAATAAAGGTCTACCAGATTGAGAAACAGGTTCTAAGATTGGTAAAATTTCTTGTAAGTTAGAAATCTTTTTGTCGAACAATAACACATAAGGATTTTCTAAATCTGCAATCATTTTATCAGCATCTGTTACAAAGTACGGTGATAAATATCCTCTATCAAACTGCATACCTTCTACAACATCTACATAGGTGTCTGTACCTTTTGCTTCTTCTACAGTAATTACACCTTCTTTACCTACTTTACCAAAAGCAGTTGCAATTAAATCGCCAATAACAGCATCATTATTTGCAGAAATAGCAGCTACTTGTTGTATTTTTTCAGAAGAATTACCTACTTTTTTAGTTTGTTTTTCTAAATCTGTAACAATTGCTTCTACAGCTTTGTCAATACCACGCTTTAAATCCATAGGATTTGCACCAGCAGCAACGTTTTTTAAGCCTTCTTTTACGATTGCTTGTGCTAATACAGTTGCAGTGGTTGTTCCATCACCTGCTAAATCGTTGGTTTTAGAAGCAACTTCTTTTACCATTTGAGCTCCCATATTTTCTAGCTCGTTCTCTAACCCTACTTCTTTTGCTACAGAAACACCATCTTTAGTTACTGTTGGCGCTCCAAAAGATTTAGAAATAATTACATTTCTACCTTTTGGACCTAAAGTTACTTTTACTGCATTTGCTAATGCATCCACACCACGTTTTAAGCCATCTCTAGCTTCTATATCAAATTTTATATCTTTTGCCATTTTTTTTTATTTTTTAGCTTTTTGCCTCTAGCTTTTAGCTATTGGCTTAGTTAATTAATAATTTTAGTTATTGCTAAAAGCGAAGTGCTAATAGCTGAAAGCGCATTTAAATAATTGCAAGAATATCAGATTCACGCATCATTAAGTAATCTGTACCTTCTAATTTTAGGTCTGTTCCACCATATTTACTATATAAAACAGTATCGCCTACTTTTACAGTTAATGGCTCGTCCTTTTTACCATTTCCAATGGCAACAACAGTACCTTTTTGAGGTTTTTCTTTTGCATTATCTGGTATAATTATTCCAGATGCTGTTTTTGTTTCTGCTGGTGCAGGTTCTACAAGAACTCTATCTGCTAAAGGTTTAATGTTTAATCCCATTTTATTATAAATTTTGATTAATTAAATTATTTATTCTGTATATAAATTGTCAGAAATTGTGCCAACACAACAAAACTGACAATTTTTCAAGGAATTGTTTTTGTGTGTAAATTATTCTAAAAAAAAATGCCAACGTGTCATTTACGTTGGCATTTTTAATTTCTTAATAAGAAACTTATTTTAAACTATCGTTTGTAGTAGTTTCTAATGGTGGAGTTGTAGTTGTTGTTTCTACACCATCCAATGTATTGTTTAACTGAAAGTTATCATCTCCAGCTCTTGGGATAGCAAAGTTTGCTAATAAAATTAAGGCGAACATAGCAATTGCTAACGTCCATGTTGTTCTGTCTAAAAAGTTGTTTGTGTTTTGAACACCACCTAAAGATTGTGCACCTCCGCCTCCAAAAGAAGAAGATAAACCTCCACCTTTAGGGTTTTGTACCATAACAATTAATATTAAAGCTACTGCTACAATCAGAATTAGAATTAAAAAAGCTGTATAACTCATGATTTATTTTTTTGTAAAATTTGTATTCTTTTAATTTGGTCTGCAAAGAAACCACTTTTTTCTGGATATTTCAAACTTAAAATTCGATAAGCTTGTATTGCATTTTCGTACTTTTTTTGCTCTAAATAAACTTTGGCTAAAGTTTCGGTCATTAAAGCATCATTTTGCTTGTTTTCAGTAATCGGTACTGCAATCGTTTTTCCTTTCTCTAAAGGTTCTATTTTAGGATTTGTTTCTATAAATTTATCTATAATCTCTAATGTTTTTTCAGGTTTTTTAACCGATTTTTCCTCAGGTTTTCTTACAATAGTTTTTTTAGTAGAGAGTTGCAACCATTGGTGAAAGGAATGACTTTCGTTAGCTGAAAAAGAAATAGGTTTTCCTATTGTTAAGTCTTTTTTAGCTTCTTGGATGTCTTCTTTTTCTTCTTTTTTTGCTATGATATCTACCTTTGGTTGCGTATTAGTTTCATCAGAAGGTTTTTCTAAGGCGATTTTTTTAGAAATTTCTTCGTGAATATCATTTTTAGAAATATCTGTTTTAAATTTAGTGATATAATCGAACAAAATACTTCTGTCTGTAGTGTAAGCAGCAGTAATTTTTAATTCATTATTATATTTAAAACTGTCTTGGTTTTTAAGTCCTTTTAAATATAAAGCTCTTGCGTTCTGAAAATAAGGGTATTTTTCTACAATAGCTTTTAATTCAGCAGTTTCTACTTGCTGAATTTCTTTTTTATTTTCTAATAAATCAATAAAAGTATTACTATTCAAAACTTTAATTTCTTTAAACTTCTAATTTCCAATAACCTACCACTTTCCAACAGAGGCGTTAAAAATATCTTGTGTTATTCTGTCTATTATTTCTTCAAATGCAGCTTCCTGTACTGCACCTGTTAATTGCGATGTGGCTGGATAATCTGAATAAAAAGAGAAAGATTTTTCGAAATCTTTCTTTTCATCTAACCTATTTACATACCTTACATTTACAGTAATTGTTAGTCTGTTTTGTGCAGAAGTTTGGTTAGAGGATGCACTCATAGGGGCAATTCTATAACTGGTTATTTCTCCACTAAAATACAAATCGCCACTATTAGAGTTTAATACTAAGTTGGTTTGTCTTGTAAATAAATCTCTTAATTCTTCTGTAAATTGTTGACTTAAAGTAGGCTCAATTAATTGGGCTTGGTTTGGAAAAAAATCAATTTGTATTGTTTTGGCATCACCAACATCACCACCTGTAAAAGAGTAAGCACCACATGCAACAATGCTTAATGTAGTTACAATAAATGCTAAAATTTTAAATGTTTTTTTCATTTCTAATATTTGAAATTCAGTACTTGAGTAATTTTTTAAAAGTCCTCGATACAATTTTGATGAAAATGAAAATCACTGGAACTGATATTTTGCTTGATATTTAAACTTTTAAACAATTACAAACTTTTTACAAATCGTATTGTTTGATTTTTCTGTAAAGCGTTCTCTCAGAAATACCCAACTCTTTTGCTGCTAATTTACGTTTGTTATTATTTTTTTCTAGAGATTTTTTAATCATCTCTATTTCTTTGTCTTGTAAAGATAAAGATTCATCTTCTTCTATCGTTTCAATAAAATCATAATCTTTTTCTTTGTTGGTGTTTTGGGGTATGTTTAGCACCTCAATATCATGCTCTTTTAGCTCTTTATCTCCATAAATCTTTTGTAATAAATCATGATTTTCTTCCTCTAATTCCTCAACACTTCCATTTTTCATTAAATCTAGCGTTAATTTTTTTAAATCGTTGATGTCATTACGCATATCAAATAAAATTTTATACATAATGTCTCTTTCGCTAGAAAAATCGTTGCTTTTTTTGCCTCCTACAACTGCAGGTAAGTTGCCAGTAGCGTTTGGTAAATATTGTTGCAATTTATTCGCGGTAATTGTTCTGCTTTCTTCAATAACAGAAATTTGTTCTGCTAAATTTTTTAATTGACGAATGTTACCAGGAAACCTATAATTTAAAAGTATTTTAATTGCATTTTCATCTAATCTTATAGACGGCATTCTATATTTTTGAGCAAAATCTGATGCAAATTTTCTAAACAGTAAATGAATATCTTCATTACGTTCTCTCAGAGGAGGTAAACTAATTTCTACAGTACTTAACCTATAATATAGATCTTCTCTGAAGCGTTCTTTTTGAATTGCCTCTTGCATATTTACATTTGTAGCTGCAACAATTCTAACATTTGTTTTTAGTGTTTTAGAAGAACCTACTTTTATAAATTCGCCATTTTCTAAAACACGTAATAAACGTACTTGTGTGGTTAAAGGTAACTCACCAACTTCATCTAAAAAAATAGTACCACCATCTGCCACTTCAAAATAACCTTTTCTGTCTTGAGTTGCTCCTGTAAAAGAACCTTTTTCGTGCCCAAAAAGTTCACTATCTATGGTTCCTTCTGGAATTGCACCACAGTTCACAGCAATATATTTTGCATGCTTTCTATGTGATAAAGAGTGAATAATTTTAGGAATATTTTCTTTACCAACACCACTTTCTCCGGTAACTAAAACAGAAATATCTGTAGGCGCAACTCTTACGGCTTTTTCTAAAGCACGATTTAACTGCACATCATTACCAATAATGCCAAAACGTTGTTTTATTGCTTGTAAGTTTTCCATTTTTTTCTTTAGAATAGAAAAAAAAGAATAGAGAGAAAAGAGTTTTTCCTTGTTCTTGTCTCTTGCTTCTCTTTTCTAAAAATTAATTATTTTCAGAATATCCAACTGCAGTTCCTTTTAGGGTTGCAGAAGTACAGTCTTCTACTTTTACCATCACAAAATCTCCTAATTTATAGTGTTCTTTAGGAAATACAATAACCGTGTTTTGCGTGTTTCTTCCTTTCCATTCATTAGGATTTTTCTTAGAAGTTCCTTCAATTAAAACTTCTTCTGTTTTACCTAAATGTTGCTGTGTTCTATATAATGCGTGTTCTTGTTGTAAATCAATCACTTCTTGTAATCGACGTTTTTTTACTTCTTGTGGTACGTCATCTTCCATTTTTTTTCCAGCTAAAGTGCCTGGTCTTTCAGAATAGGCAAACATAAATCCGAAATCGTATTTAACGTATCGCATTAACTCTAAAGTATCTTGATGGTCTTGCTCTGTTTCACCACAAAAACCTACAATCATATCTTGAGAAAGTGCCATTTCTGGTACAATTTTATAGATATTATCTACCAACTGCATATACTCTTCACGCGTGTGTTGTCTGTTCATCGCTTTTAACATGGCATTACTACCACTTTGCACTGGCAAGTGAATGTATTTACAAATATTTTTGTGTTTTGCCATTACATGTATCACATCTAAACTCATGTCCTGAGGATTAGAGGTAGAAAAACGAAAACGTGTTTTTGGAAATTTTGTAGCACACATGTCTAACAATTCTGCAAATCCTACAGCAGTTGCTTGTGCAATTTCAGAAGCTTTTTTAAAGTCTTTTTTTAAACCACCTCCATACCAAAGAAAACTGTCTACATTTTGTCCAAGTAATGTAATTTCTTTAAAGTTTTTATCTACCATGGTTTGTATTTCCTCTAAAATACTTTTAGGATCTCTACTTCTTTCACGACCACGTGTAAACGGAACCACACAAAAAGTACACATGTTATCGCAACCTCTTGTTATAGAGACAAACGCAGAAACTCCGTTTGTGTTTAAACGAACAGGAGCAATATCTCCATAAGTTTCATCTTTAGATAAAATTACGTTTACGGCATTTCTACCTTCGCTAACTTCGTCTAGTAAATTAGGTAAATCTTTATATGCATCTGGTCCAACAACCAAATCCACAATTTTTTCTTCCTCTAAAAATTTTTCTTTTAAACGCTCCGCCATACAACCTAAAACTCCAACTTTCATTTTAGGGTTTACTTTTTTTACAGCATTGTATTTTTGTAAACGTCTTCTAACAGTAGTTTCTGCCTTTTCTCTAATAGAACAAGTGTTTACCAAAACCAAATCTGCTTCTTCTAATATCTGCGTGGTATTGTAACCCTCTTTATCTAAAATAGAAGCTACAATTTCACTATCATTCATGTTCATTTGGCAACCATAGCTTTCTATAAAAAGCTTTTTGGTGTTCTCTTTTTTATTTTCTGTTACAAGGGCTTTTCCTTGTATTTTTTCGTCTATAACCTTTTCAACTGTTTTCATATCTAAAAAATGAATTGCAAATATACAACCAAAATTGAAATTTAATGACATATTGGCAGAAAACAAAAAGGTCTTTTTTTATAAAAAGTGTAT
>NZ_CBFHJT010000039.1:5971-8195 GCF_965656025.1 Polaribacter sp. | reverse complement strand
GTTTAGATAAAGGGATAGAGCAAAAAGTAGATTCTGTTTTACAGTTGATGACGCTTCAAGAAAAAATTGGCCAAATGGTGCAATATGCTGCGGGAGGAGATTTAACAGGGCCATCGTCCTCTAAAAGTAATAAAACTAAAGCCGAAAAAATTAAAAAAGGATTAGTTGGTTCTGTGCTAAATGTAGTTTCTGTTGAGGAAGTTCGCGAAGCGCAAGAATTAGCAATGCAATCACGCTTAAAAATTCCTTTAATTTTTGCGTATGATGTTATTCACGGCTTTAAAACGATATTTCCTATTCATTTAGCAGAAACCGCAAGTTGGGATTTAGGGTTGATAAAAAAATCTGCAGAAATTTCTGCAAAAGAATCAGCAGCAGCAGGTTTAAACTGGACGTTTGCACCAATGATAGACGTTTCTAGAGATGCAAGATGGGGTAGAGTTATAGAAAGTGGAGGAGAAGATCCTTATTTGAATACAGTTGTTGGCGTTGCTAGAATAAATGGTTTTCAAGGCGATGATTTATCGGACCCAAATACCATTGCAGCTTGTGCAAAACACTTTGCTGGATATGGTTTTGCAGAAGCGGGTAGAGAATATAATACTGTATCTGTTGGAGAGTTTGAATTACATAACTCAATATTACCACCATTTAAAGCAGCTGCAAAAGCAGGAGTTGCTACTTTTATGAATGCTTTTAACGATATTGATGGCATCCCAGCAACAGGACACAAAATTTTACAAAGAGATATTTTAAAAGGAGCTTGGAACTGGAATGGTTTTGTGGTTTCAGACTGGGGCTCTATTGGCGAAATGGAAATTCATGGGTTTGCAGCAAATAAAAAACACGCGGCAGAAATCGCTTTAAATGCAGGTTCTGATATGGATATGGAGTCTTATTCTTACGAAGGATATTTAGAAGAACTAGTTTCAGAAAATATTAATTATTTAACGTATATCGAAGATGCTGTAAAAAGAATTTTAAGATTAAAATTTCAATTAGGGTTGTTTGACGATCCTTTTAAATATTGTGATGAAGAAAAAGAAAAAAACAATATTTATACAAAAGAACATTTAGCAATAGCTAGAGATGTAGCAAAAAAATCAATCGTACTTTTAAAAAATGAAAACAAACTTTTACCGGTTTCTAAAAGTGTAAAAAGTATTGCTGTTATTGGGCCTTTTGGTGATGATAAAGATAATCCGATAGGGAATTGGCGTGGAAAAGGCGTTTATAATTCAGCGGTTTCTTTATTAGAAGGTGTAAAAGCAAAAGTGAGTAAAAACACAAAAGTGTATTATGAAAAAGGCATCAATTTAACCATACCAACTGTAAAACCTGGAGATAATCAATTCATGGTTCCTCTTAAAATAAATAAAGACAATAGAGCAGGAATTGAAAAAGCTGTAAACATTGCGAAAAAATCAGAAATTGTTTTCTTGATGATGGGTGAAGACGCTTATCAATCAGGAGAAGGGAGAAGTGCCACTAATATCGATTTTGCGGGTTTGCAAAATGAATTAATGCAAGCAGTTTACAAAGTTAATAAAAATATAGTTTTAGTATTGGCAAATGGTAGACCAATGGATATTTCTGAAGCTGATAAAATTCTTTCTTCAATTTTTGTTACCTGGCATTTAGGGTCAGAATCTGGTAATGCTATTGCAGATGTACTGTTTGGCGATTATAATCCGTCAGGAAAATTACCAGTATCTTTTCCAAGAAATGTGGGCCAAGAACCTTTGTATTACAATCAAAAAAATACAGGAAGACCTTATAACGATAAAGATGTAACTTACTCTGGTTATGCAGATTCTAAAAAAACACCTTTGTATCCTTTTGGTTATGGGTTAAGTTACACTACTTTTTCTTACGATAATTTAAAAGTAGATAAAAAAACCATGACTACTGATGGTTCAATAACACTTTCTGTAGATGTAAAAAATAAGGGTAAGGTTGCAGGAGAAGAGGTTGTACAATTGTATATAAGAGATTTAGTGGCAAGTGTTATAAGACCTGTTAAAGAATTAAAGGGTTTTCAGAAAATTAATTTAAATGCAGGAGAAACGAAAAACATAACTTTTAAGATTGATAAAGAAGTGCTTCAGTTTTACACCATCAATAGAAAATGGGAAGTAGAATCTGGCGAATATTTACTTTTTGTGGGCGGAAATTCATCAACAAAAATGAGTCAAAAAATAGTGGTAGAATAATTTTTTATATT
>NZ_CBFHJT010000039.1:3792-5871 GCF_965656025.1 Polaribacter sp. | reverse complement strand
GAATATTTACTTTTTGTGGGCGGAAATTCATCAACAAAAATGAGTCAAAAAATAGTGGTAGAATAATTTTTTATATTAAAATTGATGTAAAAATCACCGAATAAAAAATTAATAAAAAAAAACTGCATACTTTTGCAGTCCAAAAACAGGCAGTTTAGACTGCAAAAATTACGACAAAAAAAGATACATGGCAAAGAACTTAGTAATTGTAGAGTCACCAGCAAAAGCAAAAACCATCGAGAAATTTCTTGGAAAAGATTTTCAAGTAGAATCTAGTTATGGACATATAGCAGATTTGCCTTCTAAAGAGTTAGGTATTGATGTAGATGGAGATTTTAGTCCAAAATACATTGTTTCAGACGATAAAAAACCTGTTGTTAAAAAATTAAGAACCTTAGCAAAAAAAGCAGATACAGTTTGGTTAGCAAGTGATGAAGATAGAGAAGGAGAAGCAATTGCATGGCATTTAAAAGAGCAATTAGATTTAAAAGATGCCAATACAAAACGTATCGTTTTTCATGAAATTACTAAAAAAGCCATTTTAAAAGCAGTCGAAAATCCTAGAGATATAGACTATAATATGGTAAATGCACAACAAGCACGTAGAGTTTTAGATAGACTTGTTGGGTACGAATTATCGCCAGTTTTATGGCGCAAGGTAAAAGGAGGTTTGTCTGCAGGTAGAGTGCAATCTGTTGCTGTTCGTTTAATTGTAGAAAGAGAACGTAGCATACAAGAATTTACACCAGAAACACATTACAAAGTAGTTGCAGAATTTTCTAATAAAGAAGGCAAAACCTTTAAAGCAACCATACCTAAAAATTTCGATTCTAAAAAAGCCGCAGAAAGCTTTTTAAAATCTTGTGCAAATGCCGATTTTTCAATTGCAGACTTAACAAAAAAACCTGCAAAAAAATCGCCAGCAGCACCTTTTACAACTTCTACATTACAGCAAGAAGCATCTCGTAAATTAGGGTTTCCAGTAGGTAAAACTATGCAGGTTGCACAACGTTTGTATGAGGCTGGTTTAATCACTTATATGAGAACAGATAGTGTAAACTTATCTGTTGATGCTCGAAACGAGGCAGAAGAGGAAATAACTAATTATTACGGAAAAGAATATAGCAAACAGCGTGTTTTTAAGTCGAAAGCAAAAGGAGCTCAAGAAGCCCACGAAGCCATTAGACCTACAAACATGAAAATGCATGCGATAGATACAGAATATGATCAAAATAGATTGTACGATTTAATTTGGAAAAGAACGCTAGCTTCCCAAATGAGCGATGCACAATTAGAGCGCACCAATGTAAAAATAGAAAACTCTGAAAATAGTAAAATATTTACTGCAAATGGAGAAATGATTAAGTTTGATGGTTTCTTAAAAGTATATTTAGAGGGAAATGATGATGAAGATGGAGAGGAACAAGCGGGTATGTTACCAAATTTAAAAGTGCAAGACCAATTAGACTACACTTTTATAAATGCAACTCAACGTTTTACAAGTCCACCATACAGATTTACAGAAGCGTCTTTAGTAAAACAATTAGAAGAATTAGGTATTGGGCGTCCATCTACTTACGCGCCAACAATTTCTACTGTTCAAAGAAGAGGATATATAGAAAAGGGGCAAAATGAAGGTGTTGAAAGAGAATATCAACAAATAATTTTAAAAGATGCCAATGTTAATACGCAAACATTAACTGAAAAAACGGGCTCAGATAAAAATAAATTGGTACCTACAGATATCGGTAATATTGTAAACGACTTTTTAGTAGCCAATTTTTCTAACATTCTAGATTTTGGTTTTACAGCCAAAGTAGAAAATTCTTTTGATGATATTTCTGAAGGCGATGAGAATTGGACAGAAATGATAAAAGATTTCTACACCAAATTTCATGATAATGTAGAAGATGTTAAAGAAAATGCAGAAAGAGAAAGTGGAGAGCGTATTTTAGGAGAACATCCAGAATCTGGTAAAACAGTCTTAGTACGTTTGGGTAAATTTGGTCCAATAGCACAAATTGGTGCTCCAGAAGATGAGGAAAAGCAGTTTGCAAGTTTAAACAAAGATCAAAATTT
>NZ_CBFHJT010000039.1:420-3692 GCF_965656025.1 Polaribacter sp. | reverse complement strand
TTTGGTCCAATAGCACAAATTGGTGCTCCAGAAGATGAGGAAAAGCAGTTTGCAAGTTTAAACAAAGATCAAAATTTGGGCACCATCACTTTAGAAGAAGCCTTAGAGTTATTTTTACTGCCAAAAACTTTAGGAACTTACGAAGGTGAAGAAGTTATTGTTTCTAATGGACGTTTTGGACCTTACATTCGTTTCGGAAAAATGTTCGTTTCTTTAGATAAGGGAGAAGACCCCATGTCTGTTGATTTAGATAGAGCAGAAGAATTAATTGTTGCCAAACAAAAAGCAGATGCGCCTATTTATCATTATGAAGATTTACCTGTACAAAAAGGCGTTGGGCGATTTGGACCTTTCTTAAAATGGAATGGTATGTTTATCAACGTAAACAAAAAATACGATTTTGATAACCTTTCTGATGATGATATTGTGACGTTGATTGAAGAAAAGAAGCAGAAAGAAATTGACAAGGTTATTCATAATTGGGAAGATGTTGGTATACGAGTAGAAAAAGCAAGATGGGGACGTTTTAATGTGTTAAAAGGTAAAATTAAAATAGAGTTACCAAAAACAACCGCCATAGAAAAATTAACCAAAGAAGAGGCTGTTAAAATGATTGAAGCAAAAACACCAAAGAAAAAAGCAACAAAAAGAAAAACTACCGCAAAAAAAACCACTAAAAAGAAATAAGGTTTTCTTATATTGCATACGTTTTAAAATTTGTTAATGAATCCAGACTTTTTAACCCCTATAAAAGAGACTGTTGTAGCACATTTTGTGTTGCAATCAGAAAATTCTTTGGGTAATTTTATACGCTTACATACAGCAAAAGAAGGTTTACCAGAGTTAGACAATGTACAAATAGCAATATTTGGGGTACAAGAAGACAGAAACTCTCAAGATAATTTTGGTTGTGGAGAAGACTTACATTTTATCAGAAAAAAACTATATCAATTATTTCCTGGTAAATGGCATACAACCATTGCAGATTTAGGAAATGTAAAAAAAGGAAACTCAGTTTCAGATACCTACTTTGCAGTTAGAGAAATTGTAACCACACTATTAAAACAAAACATAATACCTGTAATTATTGGTGGTGGGCAAGATATTACTTACGTTAATTACAGAGCTTACGATAGTTTAGAGCAAACTGTAAATATTACTGCAGTAGATAGTCGTTTCGATTTAGGTAATTTAGAAGACGAATTAACCTCACAATCTTACCTCAGTAAAATTATCATGCAAGAACCTAATAATTTGTTTAATTATTGCAATGTTGGTTATCAAACCTATTTTAATTCTCAAGAAGAAATAAATCTGTTAGATAATTTGTTTTTTGATGCACATAGGTTAGGGAAATCAAAAGAATTAGAAAGTATAGAGCCTGCTTTTAGAAATTCAGATATTGTTTCTGTAGATATTGGCGCCATTCGTCAAAGTGAAGCACCAGCAAACAATAATGCATCTCCAAATGGGTTTTATGGCGAAGAAATTTGTGCCATTGCAAGATATGCAGGTATCAGTGATAAAGTATCCTCTTTTGGTATTTATGAGTACAATGCCAAGTACGATAAAAACCATCAAACAGCCCATTTAATAGCACAAATGATATGGTACTTTATAGAAGGTGTTAACTACAGAGTAAAAGATTATCCGTTTTCGGGTAAGGAGAATTATCAAAAATTTACAGTTTTATTAGAAGATGATGAACCCCTTACATTTTATAAAAGTAACAAATCTGGCAGATGGTGGATAGAAATAAATATTTTATCAAATAATAAATACAAAAGACATGCGTTAATACCATGTACATATAAAGATTACACAGAAGCAACAAAACAAA
The DNA here is from genome assembly GCF_965656025.1 of Polaribacter sp. Lineage (GTDB taxonomy): Bacteria > Bacteroidota > Bacteroidia > Flavobacteriales > Flavobacteriaceae > Polaribacter. Next base: position 1,852 of record NZ_CBFHJT010000039.1, on the reverse strand, counting down.
TTATACCCGAAAAATGGTATAAGGCTATGAAAAAAATGGTGTAATTCACAAAAAAACAAAATTCAATACGTTAAATGCGAATTCAACATTGTTTTTTAGAAAAAAAAATAATAGGTTTACGAACTTTTTAGTAAAGATATATTAGAATATGAAGAAAGCAGCAATATTTGCACTTTTAATAGCAGTATTTTACAGTTGTGGCTCTAATGATAGAGGTGAATTGGTGGGTGTAAAAGTCAAGAAAAAATGGTTTTCAGAAAAACCTTATGGTATGGCATTAATACCAGGTGGTTCTTTTACCATGGGTAAGCAAGACCAAGACATAATTGGTACTATGAATGCGCCTACAAAAACTGTTACTGTTAGACCTTATTACATGGACGAAACAGAGATTACAAATAACGAGTACAAAGAATTTGTACATTGGGTTAGAGATTCTATTGTTAGAACAAGATTAGGTTACCAAGCAGAATTTGCAGCTATGGGTGCAAATCCAAATCCTGATGGCACACCACTTTCTGGAGGTATACACGATTATGCTTTTGCAACTGTAGACACAACAGACGCTACGCCTTATCAAAAATACATGTATGAAAATTATTGGAGTTTAGGTGATGGTATCGATTCTATAAAACCATTAAATTGGGAAACAGAATTGGTTTGGAAAAAGGAAGAATATCCAGATCTTGATTATGTAGAAGTGATGGATACACTTTACATAAGTAGAGACGAAGCTGTAGACGGAATCAGAACATTTAATCCAAAATATCTAAAATATAGATACTCTTGGTTTGATAGAGACAATGCAGCCAGAAAAGGAGGAAATAGAAAAGATTTTGTAGAAGTAGAAGTTTTAAACATTTATCCAGACACTACTGCATGGGTAAAAGACTTTAACTATTCTTACAACGATCCAATGCACCAAGATTATTTTTATCACCAGTCTTATGGAGATTACCCTGTTGTGGGTGTAACTTGGGATCAAGCAAATGCTTTTTGTAATTGGAGAACAAAAAAGAAAAACGATTACCTAAGAGGTAGAAAAAACGCGACACAAGTACCAGATTTTAGATTACCAACAGAAGCAGAATGGGAGTATGCTGCAAGAGGTGGTTTAGAATTTGCAACGTATCCTTGGGGTACAGGAGGTACCACAAGTGATAGAGGTTGTTTTTTAGCAAACTTTAAACCAGTAAGAGGTAATTATGCAGTAGATGGCGCTTTATATACAATGGAAGCAAAATCATTTAACGCAAACGATTATGGTTTGTATAACATGGCTGGTAACGTTTCTGAATGGACCAATACAGCTTACAACTTATCATCTTACTATATGGCTTCTACTATGAATCCAAATGTAGAGGATAGAAAAAATAAAAGAAAAATTGTACGTGGAGGTTCTTGGAAAGATGTAGCATACTTTTTAGAAGTA
>NZ_CBFHJT010000039.1:0-410 GCF_965656025.1 Polaribacter sp. | reverse complement strand
CAGACACAGCAAGAAGTTACATTGGTTTTAGAACCGTACAAAATTATATAGGAACAACTAACAAATAATAAAAACACCCTTAAAATTAATTTAAAAAAATTATGGCACAGTCAAGAACTTACAAAAGAAATATGAATTTTATATATGGTATAGGAGCTGCAGTAGTAATTATTGGAGCGCTATTTAAAATTCAACATATTGAGATTTTTGGAATTACAGGAGGGATGATGTTAACGGTAGGGTTAATAGCAGAAGCAATTGTATTTTTTATATCTGCATTTGATACACCAGAAGAAGATTTAGATTGGTCTAAAGTATATCCAGAATTGGCAGATGCTGGTTTATCTTCAGAAAAAGAAACTAAAAAATTAGGTGCAGATGGTATGTTATCTCAAAAATTAGACAACTTA
>NZ_CBFHJT010000038.1:26082-28219 GCF_965656025.1 Polaribacter sp. | reverse complement strand
TATGGATCGTCCAAATGATGAACCTGTTACTGTTTTAATAGACCCAGGAAATTATGAAGAAATGTTAGTGATTGAGAATCCAAACATTACTTTAAAAAATGCGGCGTCAATACCAAGTATTGGTCTTTTAAATAAAGGTGTAGATATTGAAACTGGTGCAGTAAGAATTACATCTTATTACGGGCAAAAATATAACTTCTTTAGTCAAGGTGTAGATAACAAATGGAGTGCAGAAGCTTTAGCAGTTAACAAAGCAAATGGTTATACAGATTATATAAATAGAGAAGGTACAGGATCTGGTTCTTCATATTGGAATGCAACTGTTGTTGTAAATTCAACAGGTTTTACTGTAGAAGATATTATTTTAGAAAATTCATTTAATCAATATATTTCTAAAAAAGAATCTGAAGATGTAGTATTGGCTAAAAATCCGTCAGCAGAACCAACAAGACCAACAGACTTTGGGAACACAGCTGTACAAGATAGAAGTGCAGGTTATGTAACTCAAGCTGCAGCAATCGGTATTTCTGCAAGCGCAGATAAGATAATTTTAAACAATTGTAGAGTTATCGGACGTCAAGATACTTTTTATGGTGCTGCACCTGCAAGAGTTGTAGTATATAAAGGTGCTATGATGGGTGCTGTAGATTACATCTTTGGAGGTATGAATGCCGTTTTTTATCAAACTGATTTTGTGTATAATACGAGTGATTTATCATCTGATGCTGCATATATTACAGCAGCACAACAATTCAATACAAATCAAAGAGGTTTCTTAATGTATGAATGTCATATAAAATCACCAATTGCTGGTGTAGAAACTGCCTCTACTTTCGGTGCAAAACCAGGTTACTTTGGTCGTCCTTGGGCTGCAAATACTAGTGAAGTAGTATTTTATAAAACAAAGGTTGATAAATCAACTTATCCAGGTTCAGAAGGAAAATCATTGATTAACCCTGAAGGATGGACAAGTTCTTTAGGTGGAGAATCTCCTTTTATGTATGAATTTGGAACAATTGAAGAATCAGAGGAAGATAATTCTGGAAACAGAGCTTCTTGGTCTACAGTTTTAACAACTCCAACTTTAACAGATGGAACAGAGATAAATACCTTCAATTTTACAAAAGGAAATGATGATTGGAATCCAATTCCTGATTTAGATGCAAATGAAGATACAGACTTTGATGGTATTCTAGATGTAAATGATAACTGCCCAACTGCATACAATCCAGGTCAAGAAGATTTTGATAATGATGGTATTGGTGATGTTTGTGAAGACAGTGATGGAGATGGTTTATTAGATAGTGATGATAAATGTCCTTCAACTACACCAGGTGTTACTATTGATGTTTTTGGTTGTGAATTATTAGAACTTCCAACAGATAATTTTACAATAGAAACTGTGGCAGTAAGTTGTAATGGAGCAGGTGATGGAACTATCAATATAGAATCTAAAAATACAATATTAACATTTAATGTTACAATTTCTGGTAATGGCGTTGATGCTTCGAATAGCTTTTCAAATAATACTACTTTTGATGGTTTAGCAGCTGGTACTTATGAAATATGCATAACTATTGATGGTAAAGATAATTTTATGCAATGTTATAATGTTGATGTACAAGGTCCAACACCTTTAAGTGCTTATGCTAAAGTAGATAGAACAAAGAAAATAGCTAAAGTTTCTTTAGATGGTGCAACTAGTTACACGATTAATCATAATGGAAATATCATTCATACATCAGATTCTTCTATAGAACTACAATTAGTAACAGGAAACAACGCTATAAAAGTAACTACAGACTACGATTGTCAAGGTAAATACTCAGAAGATATTTTTATATCAGAAGATGTTTTAGCATTCCCTAACCCAACAAAAGGTAACTTTAATCTATTTGTAAATGGAGAAGACACAACAGTAGATTATGTAGTTTTTGACTTAAAAGGAAGACAATTACAATCTTCTACAAATAAATTATCTTCTAATAGAATTGTAGACATAGATTTAACTAAATTAAGTAATGGAGTTTACTACATTGAATTAAAAGGAAAAACAGTTAAAAAATCAATTAAAATTGTAAAAACTAAATAGTATGAGAGCTAAACAATATAAAATTAAATATCTAGTACTTTCTAC
>NZ_CBFHJT010000038.1:24733-25986 GCF_965656025.1 Polaribacter sp. | reverse complement strand
GTTAAAAAATCAATTAAAATTGTAAAAACTAAATAGTATGAGAGCTAAACAATATAAAATTAAATATCTAGTACTTTCTACAATAGTAGCTTGTACTCTAGTACTATCTTGTACTAAAAGCGAAGACAATTCATTTACTGGAACACCAGAAGTTAGTCTTTTAATGTCTCCAGAAAACAACCAAGCTTGTGAAATAGGAGAAGTAATAGACAATAGAGCTACAGTAACATTTAATTGGCAAGCTGCTGGTGAAACAGAACTATATGATTTAACAATTACCAATTTAGAAACGCAAGCAATAAATCCAAACTTTAATATAGACGGAACTACTGCAGAAGTTTTATTAGATAGAGGTTACCCTTATTCTTGGAAAATAACAACTAAAAATACTGGAAATGTAGTTACAGAATCAGAAACTTGGAAATTTTATGTTTCAGGTGATGGAGAATCGAACTTTGTTCCATTTCCTGTACAATTAGTAAGTCCTAAATCTGGTTTTACAGTAACACCAGACAGTGGAAATGTTACACTAGAATGGGAAGAAAGTTCAGATCCTGATGGAGAACCTATTAGTTATACTGTTTTTATTGATAAAATAGATGGTAAACAAGACCCCTTAGAAGAATGGAAAGACTTAACAACAAATAGTATAACTGTACCTGTTGATACAGATAGTGTTTATTATTGGCGAGTAGAAACATCTGATGGTAATAATACAGCCTCAAGTAGTACTTACACTTTTAAGACTGAAAATTAAATTTTTTTTTATTTGAATTTAAAACCACTTTGTAACTTTTTGCAAGGTGGTTTTTTTTTAAAAAAACCATCAATTTATACAACTTCTTTAGCTAAAGAAACTATTAATCTTTTTTTAAATAGAGCAGGTTCAAGAATTAAATAATTTGTTCGATTGTGAAACAAAAGTTAACTAAAAAGTAGTCAAAAAGCGCAAGCACAAAGCCATGATGCATAAGTAACTGAGTTTTAATAATATTGATTACTAAAAAAACCCAACTTGAAAAAGTTGGGTTTTTTTTTACATGAATATTGGTTTTATCAACTAGTTTTTCTCTTTAAATAAATGTTGTAAATTAAGCCAACAAATATTAGAAAGATACCTAGTAAGGTCCAAATATTATAAATATCTCCAAACCAAAAAACACCAATAATTAAAGTAAAAATTACTTCTAAATACTTTAAAGGTGCTATTACAGAGGTTTCATCAGATTGAAAAGCTTTGGTCATATATAACT